>JAUZEI010000186.1 GCA_030839105.1 Actinomycetota bacterium | reverse complement strand
TCGTCGTACCGGTCTTGCCGTAGACCGGGAAGTCTTGCCGCGCACGTGTCGCCGTGCCGTGATCAATGACACCTTGCATCGCGGTCGTGACCTGATCCGCGACCTTCTTCGGGACGATCTGTGTCCCCTTCGGCTTCGGTGCGCGGAACACGACGTCGCCGGAATCCGGCAGGTCGCTGCCACCGCTTCGAATGACGAGGATCGACCTGTTGGTGTGCTTGAGTCCGTGGTTCACGAGGGTTGCGTACGCCGTCGCTTCCGAGATCGGCGTGACATCGTCTCCACCGCCGATCGACCGGGCCGGCAGATTCGGATGCGTCAGCAGGTTTTCCGGCGGCGCTAACCCAGCGTCGACGGCGCGCTGTAACACGCGCTTCAACCCCACTTTCAAGGCCAGCGGGCCGTACACAGTGTTGACCGAGTGCCACAGCGCACTCTCCAGCGTGTAGCAACCCCCACCGCCCTCCGCGTTGTGAATCGCATAGGGCTTCTGCCCGGGGTTCGGAACGACGGCCGTCCCTGGCGCACACACGCTCTCGCCGAGCGAGTGCCCGCGTTCCAACGCGACCGACAGCGTGAACGGCTTGATCGTCGAACCCGTCGACCGCTCGGCTTGTAGCGCGAGGTTGAAACCTCCGGTCGTATAGGCGTGCTGGCCCTTGCGGTTCACGCGCGTGCTCAATGCGCGGATGTCACCACTTCGCGGGTCGATCGCGACGACTGCTGCTTCTGGATCACTCGCGTCGGGCAGCACGTCGTGGATTGCGCCGACGACGGCCTTCTGGAGGTCGAGATCCAGTGTCGTTGTGACGCGCAACCCGCCTTGATAGAGCTGATTCGGGTCTTCCTTGAACGTTGCTTCCAACTTGGAACGGACAAAGTCGCGGAACTCCGGCGCCACCGTTGGCGTCTCCGGTACCCGCGTCTTGGCGATCACCGGCGGGTTGCGTCCGTAGGCATCCGACGCTTGCTGCGCCGAGATCTTGCCGTCCTGCGCCATCCGGTTGAGAACCTCGAGCTGGTGTTGCCGCGCGAACGTGATGTTGTGCACCGGGTTCCACACCGACGGCGCCGGCACGAGCCCGGCGAGCATCGCAGCGCGTCCGAGCGCGAGGCTGTCACTGCGGGTGTGATTGCGTGGGTCGACGGCGAGATCCGCAATCGGTACGCCGAAGTAGTACTTCGAGGCCGCCTGTACGCCGTACGTGCCATTGCCGAAGTACGTGGTGTTCAAGTAGCGGGTCAGGATCTCGTTCTTCGACAACTTTCGTTCCAACCGCACCGCTAATGCGGCCTCCTTGACCTTGCGCAGCACGGTCCGGTGCTGATTCGTGTAGACCTGCTTGACGTACTGCTGCGTGATCGTTGACCCGCCCTGGATGTGCGACCCGGTGAGGTCTTTCCAGCCGGCCCGCACGATGGCGAGTGGGTCGACGCCGCTGTTCTTGAAAAAGGTGCGGTCCTCAGCCGAAACGATCGCGTCTCGCATGACCTGCGGGATGTCGCGTGCCGGCACTTCTTCGCGTTGGTACGGCGAACGCACGGTGGCGAAGACCTTGCCGGTGGAGTCCAGGAGTCGCGCGGACTTCGGCGGCGCGGGAGCGGTGAAGTCGACGGTGGCCGACAGCAGGCCAGCCGTGAACGACCCGGTGCCGGAGATGATCGCGACGAGCGTCCACAGGACGATCAGGTGACGCCGCCGCCGCCGCTGGCGGGCGCCCCGTCGACGGCCCGGCCGCGCCCCGCTGCGCGGAAGCACCGTGCGAGCGGAGCGCACCGGAGTGCTCGCCCCGGGTCGCGCAGGCCGGCGACCCGCACCGCCACCCGCACCCCCGGAGCCGCTCGTCACCATCGCAGCGTAAGGACGCGCTGCGCCCAGGGCGAGGTTCCCGGGTGGCCCTTGCCCGAAGTCGGGCGGAGATTTGGCCGACCGGACCCCTGGACCCGCTTCCGCCCGTACCATGGCCCGGCATCAACCCTCGGGCCGGATCGACCGATGTCTTGTCGGGCGCCGCTCGTGCGGGTTCCGGGGGCGGGGTCCAGTTGCGGGCCAAGACGGATCGGTGATCGGAGTCGTCAGGGTGAGCCACCTCGACGCTGACTGCCGTCTCGGCGAGGAGCTCCGCGTCGGGCTAGCCGCCCTCCGCACGGCGATCGCGATGAGCCGTGACCCGTTGACCCAAGCGCCCCTCAGCCGCTCGGAACTGGCCTTCCGGGCACTGCCGCGACCGCGCACGACCGGAGGCGGTGCAGCCCGGGCAGCCAGCCCCGTCGCCACGGTCACGACGATCGCCGCGGTCGGCCCCCAGCCCGAGAGTCCCGACAGCCAAGCCGGGGACGCCGGGGGCGCGCACGAGCCGGACGAAGCCGTGAAGTCCCTTGTCGCCCGCGCCCAAGCCGGTGACCCGGAGGCATTCGGCGAGCTCTACGACCGCTACGTCGACCTCGTCTACCGCTACGTGTACTACCGCGTCGGCACCAGCCAGCTCGCCGAGGACCTGACCAGCGAGACCTTCCTCCGGGCGCTGCGACGGATCTCGACCTTCACCTGGCAGGGCCGCGACGTCGGCGCCTGGTTCGTCACGATCGCGCGCAACCTCATCGCCGACCACTACAAGAGCGGGCGCTACCGCCTCGAGATGACGTCCGACGACGTCTCCACCGTGGGCGAGGCCACCCAGCTGGTGTCGGACAGTCCGGAGAACGCCGTCCTCGAGGCGATGCAGAACAAGGTGCTGCTCGAGGCGGTCAAGCAGCTCAACGCCGAGCAGCAGGAGTGCATCGTGCTGCGCTTCCTGCAGGGCCTGTCCGTTGCCGAGACGGCGCAGGCCATGGGGAAGAACGACGGGGCCATCAAGGCGCTGCAGTACCGCGCCGTCCGCGCGCTCGCCCGGTTGCTGCCCGAGGAGAAGTTGCGCTGAGCCACTCGGGTGCATCGGTTAACTACTGAGCGGTAATCCGTAACTCGACCCGGAACCGCTCGTTCGCCAACCAGTGACAGGTCGGGCCCATCGGGGGACCGGGCCGGACGGGGGGTGCATGACAGTGGTCTTCCCACGTCGACCCGGCCGGGGTGGCGAGGCAGACGAGGCCCGCGAGACCGAGGCCTTCATCCCCCTCGCCCGCCTGGCGACGCTGAGCGAGACGCTCGCGGCGCAGCCCCTCGGCCCGAGCGCAGCCTTTCGG
>JAUZEI010000184.1 GCA_030839105.1 Actinomycetota bacterium | reverse complement strand
TTTTGTCACGATCTCGCGTGCGCCGAGTGCGAGCAGTTGATCGGCGGTCGCCTGGTCCGTATCACCCGTGACGATGACCACGGGCAGATCGGAGGTTGCAGTACTCGAGCTGAGCCGACTCAGGACCTGCGCGGCGGACGCGTCGGGTAGGCGGTTGTCGAGCAGAACGAGGTCGGGACGAACGTCGTTGGCTGCCTCTTCTCCGGCGACGGCATTGGTGGCGACGTGGAGGGTGGTTTCGGCGCGCCGGGCGATGAGGCGTTCGACGAGGCGGATGTTGTCGGTGTCGTCTTCGATGTACAGCACGCTTTTCTTCATTGCGTGCGCCGGCCAGACCGGGCCGATACCGCGCCGCCGTTGACGCCGCGGTACGCGGAGGCGCCGGGAGTCGGCGTCGGCTTCAGCGTGTCGAGCAGTTCGCCCAGCTGCGCGAGTTCGATGGGTTTGGTGAGAAAGGCAACCGCACCGTGGGTGAGGAGCCGACGAATGACCGCCGGCGTCGCGTCGGCGGAGAGAACGATCACCGGGATCGCCGCAGTTCTCGGCTCGGCTTTCAACTCGTCGAGGACCTGCATGCCGTGGACGTCGACCAGATGTAGGTCGAGAAGGATGACGTCCGGAATGTCGCGCGTCGCATCGATGATCCCGTCCCGGCCGGACGGAACGGACCGCAGCCGGACATTGGCGCGGGTGCGCAGGAACCGCGCCACCACCTCGACGTTGTCTGGATTGTCCTCGACGTAGAGGATATTGACGGCTGGTCCGGCCACGCGTGTGGGGTCAGGGCGCGGCGCAGGAGGTGATTGCCGCGCTGCGGACGGACGTGCGCCGCTCGACGCGCGGCGGAGGATCACGGTGAACGCAGATCCCTCCCCGGGGACACTCGACGCGGTCAGATGCCCGCCCATCGCCTCGGTAAGCGCCTTCGCCAACGGCAGCCCGATGCCGGTGCCTTCGACCCCGGATTCGGCGGCATTCAGCCGCTCGAAGGGAACGAAGACGCGGTCGAGATCGTCGGGGTTGATTCCCGGGCCGGTGTCGGCGACGACGATCCCGACGTTCTCGCCGTCCTCGACGTAGCTCAAGGTAATGGTGCCGCCTCGCCGGTTGTACTTGATGGCGTTCGAGATCAGGTTCATCAGCACCTGCGAAAGTCGCTGCCGATCGGCCTGCACTGCGAGGTCGGCGGCGTCGAAGTTGTGCAGAATACGAATCGAACGTTCGGTCGCCAGAGGGCCGAGGAGTTTGCCGATCTCGTCGACGAGTGGGACAGCCGAGACCGGTTCGACGGAGAGGTTGAGGTCGCCGGATTCGATCCGGGCGATGTCGATGAGTTCGTTGATCAGGACAAGAAGCTGGCGTCCGGAGCCGAGGATCCGCTCCGCGCTGTCGCGGTCCTCCGCGCTGAGATCGGAGATTTGGAGCAGCTGCGCAAAGCCGAGGATCGAGTTGAGCGGCGTTCGCAATTCGTGACTTGTGTGTGAGAGGAAGGCGTTCTTGGCGTGCGTCGCACGCAGTGCGGCATCGCGTGCAGTCGTCAGATCCAAAGCGCGGGTTGCGAGCAGTTCCTCAGCCCGAACGAGCGAGTCCGCGAGACGGCCGAGCTCGTCGCGGGACGGGTCGACGGGTTCGAGCGGATGTCCTTGTCCGAGCCGATCGGCGTTGCTTGCCGCCGCCGTGACGCGACGCGAGACACCTGAGGTGAACAACGCCACACCGGCGAGCCCGGCCATGACGGCCACCACCAGGCCGGCGAGGTCGAGGAACTCGATTTCGTTGCCCAGCCTCGCAATGGTTTTGCTTTGCTTCGCGAGGTCGGCGGCGGAGTGGTCGGACATCTCCGAGACCTGGCCGCGTAGTCGGTCCATAACCGCTTTCTGTGCCTCCAAGTTCGGCCGAAGAAGCTGTGCCGAAGTGCCGACTCGGGTGGACGACCGGATCTCCGCCAGCTGGGACAGAACCGTGGTGGTCGTCGCGTCGATCGAGCCCTGCCGGCTTCGGTTGACGTCGCCAATCGAAGCAACGCGCAAGGCCTCGCGCTCTGCGCCGAGGCGCGCCAGCGCGACATCGGACGGATCGAGAAAGAGCACGTCTCGAGTGGCCGCATACCCGCGGATTCCGGTCTCCGCGTTCACGACGTCGGCGAGAACCTGATTCGCGGAGTTGATCACGTTGCGGTTCAGTATCGCGACACTGCGGTGGTGACTCACCTCGCGTTGGAGAGCCAGGCTCGCCAACGTTGTGCCGATCACACACGTCAGCGGGATGACAATGACCGTCAGGCCCTTGGCCCGAATGGACAACCCCAGCCAACGCCGCGGCAACCGGCGCCAAAACTTGGCCGCGACCAACCGCGCGTTCGCTCGCCTGGAATTCACCACGGCCTCGTCCCTTGCTAGACGGATCGATTCGCTCGTCGTCGCGCCCGCCGAGCAGATGGGTTCAACTCGGCTCCCAATGTTCGTCAGCCGGAATGCTCGCTTGAGCGGCCAGCGAACTTCTCCGTCGGGAATCTGCTCACTGCGTCATCGCTGGGCTCCGGTCGCAATGGACGTCCGGATGATGGG
>JAUZEI010000578.1 GCA_030839105.1 Actinomycetota bacterium | reverse complement strand
CGCCGCGCTCGATCATCTCCCCCGCGCCCTCGACGTCGCGGAGTTGGCCGACGCGCACCACGTCGAGGTCGAGGTCGTCGCCGACGTTTACAACGAAGTAGGTGCCCAACTCCGGTTCGACTGGCTCGGCGACCGGATAGTGGAGCTGCCGCGGGCGGATCGTTGGGACGGGCTTGCCCGCAACGCGCTGCGCGAGGACGCGGCCGGTCAGTTCCGCCGCATCGTCGACGCCGTGCTGACGGCCGGATCGTACGAAGCGTGGGCCGCGCCTCGCGCCACGGTCATCGCACGTGTCCTCGCGCTGCTCGACGAGATCCGCGCCCACGCCGTGTACGACGTCGCAACCCTGTCGGTCGCGCTGCGGGAGCAGCGCGGGCTCACGTAACCGGCGTCGGGTACGCCGGGCTCGCTTCGATCGAGAGAGGATTCGTCACGGCGATGTCGCCGATCGAGTGGCGGTGTGCCAACGCGTCGGGCCTGAGGAACTCGCCGGGGACGGGGATCTCGCCCGGGTCGAGGCTCACGACCTCGGCGACCATGTTCGCCAACAGCGTGTGGGTACCGGAGGTGCCCGCGGCCACGTCGATGAGCAAAATCCGTGGACCGGAGGCCAGGAACTGCAGATGCAGACGCTGCCCGGCCGGCGTAGACCGGCGGTCCTCGAACGAGACGACGTACGCGCCGGCCCGGGTCTTGCCCGGCGGGAACGTCAGGACGTGGTCGTCGAGAACGACGTCGAACCTCGGCGCCGATCCGCTCGGTGCGGTCGCCGACCCCGGCGCGGACGACGACACCGAGGAGCTGAGTTCGGACGAGGACGGCATCGACGAGCTGCACGCCGCGATCGCGCCGGCGAAGAGGGCGATGGTCAACGTGCGGCGCACGTGACCTCAGACGTTTCGGCACCGGCCGCGGTTCCCGACGCGCTCACTCGCCGAGCAGGTCCCAGCGATTGCCGGCGATGTCGACGAACACGACGACACGGCCGTACGGCTCGGACCGGGGCGCGCCGGCGAACTCGACTCCCGCGGCTCTCATGCGCGCGTAGGCGGCGTCGAAATCGTCGACGTGCAGGAAGAAGCCGACCCGACCCGCACTCTGGTTTCCGACGACTGCTTCCTGATCGGCGCCGTCGGCGCGGGCGAGCAGGATGCCGGTCTCCCCGCCGGGGGGTCGGACGACGAGCCAGCGCTTCTCGCGTCCGTCATTCGTGATCGACGCCGCGTCCTCGATCAACTCGAATCCGAGCGCGCCGACGAAGAACTCGATCGCTTCGTCGTACTCGTCGACAACGATCGTGACCCGCTGCAGGAACGACATGGGCAAAGTATGTCGGCCCGCGGTCTTGCTCGCGGCCGGCGCGCCGCTATTTCCGGGACGAAAGCACGCAGAACTCGTTGCCCTCGGGGTCGGCGAGCACGACCCACGTCTCGTCGCCCTGACCGACGTCCGCTCTCGTCGCGCCGAGCGCGAGCAGCCGTTCGACCTCCGCGTCGCGGTCGTCGCCCCGGAAGTCGAGGTGCAGGCGGTTCTTCACGGACTTCCCCTCCGGCACCGCGATGAAGAGCAGTCCGGGAAGTCGATCCGGGCTCGCCCGGATCTCGTACTCGTCGGGGTCGGTTTCACCGACGGACACCCAGCCGAGCGCGTCCTTCCACCATGCGGCGAGTGCGGCCGGATCGCGCGCGTCGACAACTGTCTGTTCCCAATCCAGGCTCATGCGGGCAGCCTAAAACGCTGTGCTCAGCCGGGGTAGACCTCGAACACCGTCGCCGAACCCATACCGCCGCCCGCGCACATGCTGGCGAGCCCGATGCCGCCGCCGCGGCGCCGAAGCTCGTACATCGTGGTGATGATCATGCGGGCGCCGGTAGCGGCGACCGGGTGACCGAGCGAGCAGCCGGAGCCGTTCGGGTTGGTGATGTCCTCCGAGAGGCCGAGCGTGCGGCACGCGGCGACCGGCACCGACGCGAACGCCTCGTTGATCTCGGCGAGGTCGACGTCGTCGATACCGAGACCCGCACGCGAAAGCGCCTTCGGGATGGCGGAGATCGGACCGAGGCCCGTGTCGCGCGGCTGCACGCCCGCCGACGCCCAGGACACGATCTTGCCGAGCGGCGTGAGGCCGTGTGCCTTGGCGTAGTCGCTGCTGACGATCATCATCGCGGCGGCGGCGTCGTTCAGACCGGATGAGTTACCGGCCGTGATCGGGAAGTCCTCGATCTCGGGGTGCAACGGCTTGAGCGATGCCATCTTCTCCATCGTGCCGCCGCGACGCGGGTGCTCGTCGGTGTCGAAGATCTTCGTCGTGCCGTCGCGCATCGTGACCTCGATCGCGACGATCTCCTCTTCGAGGCGACCCTCGTCGATCGCGGCGACCGCGCGCTCGTGCGAGCGAAACGCCCACGCGTCGCAATCGGCGCGGGTGAGGCCGGCCGACTGCGCGGTGTTGTAACCGACCGTGATCGACATGTCGAACGCGGGCGCGTCGGGAGTGGCGGGATGCGAGGGCGACATCCACTGTTCGTAGTCGTCGGTGCCGAGCTTGCGCTTCATCGTCGTCGGGGACGTGGAGATCGACTCCGCTCCGCCCGCGATCACCACGGTGTCCATGCCCGCCATGATGCTGGCCGCCGCACCCTGAACCGACGCCATGCCCGAGGCGCAGTGGCGGTTGAGTGCCACGCCGGGGATCTCGGCGAGGCCGAGCTCGACCGCGGCGTAGCGGGCGATGTCACCTCCACCCTGCAGCGATTCGCCGAGGGCGAGGTCGTCGACGTCGTTCGACGGGATGCCCGAGCGTTTGATGGACTCGGCGACCACATACTTGGCGAGGTCGAAGGCGCTCACGTCGAGCAACGTGCCCTTGCGGGCGGTCCCGATCGGTGTGCGGGCCGCGGCGACGATGACTGCGTCAGGCATTGGTGCTCCCCAGGCGGGCGACGGTGCGTGATTCGCCGGCGAGGTTACCTGACACAAACGTCAGCTCGCCCGTCCGCTCCTACCGCTGAGGAATCGTGCGGCCAAGCTGCACCGGTGCGTCGCTCGGTCCAGTCGTTCTCCGCGACCGGTCGGGCCATTCCCGGGCACGCTACGAGCGCTCTTGGGGTTCGGCGGTCGCGTGGACGCGCACCTCGAAGCTCTGCCCGTTCATGAAGATGCCGAGCAGCGAGAACCGGACGTGGTCGCGCAACGACACGGTGACGCGGTTGCCGTCGATCTCGACGTCGATCGCGTCGAGCGCGCTGCGATGCGGGTCTTCGGCCAGCGACGCGAGCGCGATCGCGCGCACCCGGGCCGGATCGAGATGCAGCGTTCCGGCGCGCAGGGCGTCGACGTCGATGCCGTTCGCGGCCGCGATCGCCGCAGTGTCGGCCATCGAGGACAACTCACGGCGATCGGCCACCGCCCGCCAGAGGTCGAGGCTCAGACCGCCGAGGAACATCAGCGAGATGGACAGACCGAGGACCCAGAGCGTGATGGTCCCGCGCTCATCCATTCGGTCGACGGGCATCACCGACTCCGGAGATCGTCGATACGCCGAGCGGCCCGGGCCGTGTAGTGCCACCTACCGACAGACACACCGTTGACGCCGATCGCCGGCATCGTCACCACGACTTCGACGACGACTTCGTCGCCCCGAACGACTCCGACCGAGGGAACCCGCACGTCGATGTCGCTCGCGGCAATGCCGTGGTCGGCCGCGACGTCGGTAGCGACGACAACCGCGGAGGTGGGATCACCGTTCGGCCAGCTGTCCACCAGCTCGCGGGCCGCTTCCCGCGCCGCGACGGTTGCAGCATGACGGCGCTCGGCCCACCCGGGCATGCTCGCGACGAGCACGACGATCGGCAGGAGCAACATCGCGATCGCTGCCACCCATTCGATCGCGACGAAGCCGGATTGATCGTGGCGAGGCGCCGGCTGCGACACCTCAGCCTTCCTTGTGCGCGCTCGCGCGCAGGTCGATCTGCCAATCAGGAAGGAGCATCGGGAACCACGAGCGCAGGGAAATCCGCGCGTTCGCGACGACGCGGTCCCCCTCCTGGCGACAGGTCATCGAGTCGACGCGCAACGAAGATCCGCTCGCGATCGACTCCACGACCCCGCGCGACCGAGCAAGGCAATCCGCCGCGTCCGCCGACGCCGGTACTCCGGTCCGTACACCCTCGTCGAGCGCGTCCCGAACAGCCCCACGCTGGTAGAGATCAACGAGCAGGTTCGCGACCATGACGAAGAGCAGCAGCGAGAAGGCGGTGGCGACGACGTATTGAATCGTCGTAAAGCCGTCTTCCTTCGTCCATCGCACCCTCAGTGGATCAACGCGTCGCGAAGGGACATCACGATGTCGACCCCCAGGGTCTGCAGCAGACCCCAGATCACCACGAGGGCAAGGACGCCCAGCGCGGCATTGCCGAGCAACTCGGCGGTCGTCATTCCGGATTCGTCATGCTTCGCGATGCGCACAGTGCTCCTTGGTTGGGGTGTGTCCGACGACGGGTCAGTGGTGTCCGAGGACGATGGATGGGAGCGGCGCCGCGATGAACAGCAGCATGATGGGTGCGAGGATGGCGATCGTCGGCACGAGCATCGCGGCGCGCCGTTTGACGGCGTCCTTGTGCATCT
>JAUZEI010000560.1 GCA_030839105.1 Actinomycetota bacterium | reverse complement strand
GGGTGTATCTTATCGATTGATCAGGGAACGGCCAGGATACAAGCCACCCGGTAACTCGGTAAGTGGACGCGATCGTCGGCCGGCGCAGTCGAGTCGCTCTAGGTCACGCGGAGATCACGCGGCGGTGACCCGACACCTCGTACTCGGCGACGTCGATCGCGTCGCAGCACGTGATCATGGCGAGCATCAACTCCTCGGGAGCTCCGCAGAGCAACTCGAGCCGCGCGCGGCGCGCATCGACTTCGACGAACGCCTCCTCGACCGCGATCGCGATCTGCGCGTGATTCCACAGCGCCGTACTCGCGTAGACCCATCGCCCGTCCCACTCCGCGTGCACCCGTTCGGCCTCGATGCACCCCTCGACGCGGAAGGCCTCGATGCCGAAGGGTCGCTTCCTCAGTGGCACCCGAGCGTCGCCCGACTTGTTGCGCTTCACGATCCCACTCCGACCGGGACCGGGCCGGCGTGCTCGATGACCAATCGGGCGAGCTCGATGCGCGAGCTGATCGAGAGCTTCCGAAAGATCTGGCGCAGGTGGAAGTCGACCGTGTGCGGCGACACGAAGAGACGGGCGGCGACTTCACGGTTGGTCAGACCCGCTGCGACGAGCTCGGCGATGCCGAGCTCGGACGAGCGCAGACTCGACCATCCCCATTTGGGCGGGCGCGTTACGCGGACCCGCGTACGGGGACCCCTCGCAACCGGCTTGAGCTCGTCCAGGTAGACGAGCGCACCCACCACCGCGCCGCGGACGAGCACTGGTTCGCAGCGGGCGCTGACGGCTCGGGTTCGCAGGGCGAGATCGTGGGCCGAACCGTCGTTCCGTTCGAGCCGGGTCGATGCCCAGTCCCAGAGGTACCGATGATCGGCCGCCTCGACGAGCCGCGCCGCGGCCGCATTGACGAGCACTTCATTGCCATTTACGGCTACGACCGGGCCTCGGGCCCGGCGCCGCGCCCGTAGGAAGTATTCGACCAGCGCACGGTCGGCAACCGCGGCGCTGTCGAGCACGCGCTCGGCGATAATGCGGGCCGCGAGTTGTGCGTAGGGCAGCATGAGCGCGCCGACATCGGCGGTCGCCCCTTTGATGCTGACGGCTCCCACCGGTGTGTCCCGACGCGGGTCCGAGATCGGCGCAGTCACGTACGCGACGTCGGTTGGTCGGACAGCCCCGTGTTCGTCGCCGCGAACGGTCCCCAGGACGTTCTCGTCGGCGTCCGTCAGGACGATGCTCACCGCGAGATCACCGAGGTCCTCGGCGAGTCGTTGGAGAACGGGCAAACCGGCGCGGGCGAGCTGGCCGGCGAGATCGACCTCGCTGGCGACGGACGCCTCGATGTCGATGGCGGATTTCCCGTCCGAGTCGTACGCGAGCATCTCAGCCTCCGTGGTTTCATCCGACTCGGAGACCATCGCGCTTCGCGCCCGACCCGTCGTCGAGGCCAGCCACCGTCTTTGTCTTCCCGCTCCCGTCACCGCGATCTTCCTGCTGGCCGCAATGCGCCGAGCAGCGGTTTTGAACGATGCTGGACATGTGAAAAACGAGGCGACGGCCGATCCTTTGCGAGTATTGATCGTCGATGACAGTCGGCATTTCCTCGACGCAGCACGCGAGGTTCTGCAGGGCGAAGGACTGACGGTCGTCGGCTGCGCATCGGCGAGTGCGGGCGCGCTGCAGTTGACTCACGAGTTGAAGCCGGATGTCGTCCTCGTCGATGTGGATCTCGGGGAAGAGAGCGGGTTCGACCTCGCAGAGCACTTCGCAACCACCGCGCGGGTGCGCGTCGTCATGATCTCCGTGTATTCCGAGGCCGAGCTGGCCGACCTTCTCGTTGCGAGCCCCGCGGCCGGCTTCGTTGCGAAGTCCGAGCTGTCGGCAACCGCGATCCGAAAGGTTCTCGGTCGCGCGACCCGGTGTAGGGACAGCTAGCGCGCCTCGAGAAAAGCGATGACCGCGAGCACGCGCCGGTGGTCGTCGGGTGACTCGGGCAGCTGCAACTTCGTCAAGATGCTCTTGACGTGTTTCTCGACCGTGCCGTCCGTCACCCAAAGCCGTCGACCGATGCCGGCGTTCGAACAACCCTCGGCCATCAGCGCGAGCACTTCGCGTTCGCGCACCGTCAGGAGCGCGAGTGGATCATTGCGACGGCGAGCTGAGACCAACTCCTGAATGAGGCTCGGATCTACGACCGATCCGCCGCGCCCGATCCGCGCGATCGCGTCGATGAACTCGCTCACGTCGGTGACCCGGCTCTTGAGCAGATAGCCGATTCGTTCGCCGCCGGCGAGCAGCTCCATCGCCTCTTCGACCTCGACGTGCGCCGACAAGACCAGGATCCCGATGGCCGGATGCTGCTGTCGGATCGACCGTGCCGCGTCGAGTCCCTCGGTGGAGTGCGTAGGTGGCATCCGGATGTCGACGATGACGAACTCGGGCTCGCGGTCTCGGACCAGGGTGAGGAGTGCGACCGCGTCTCCGGCTTGGCCCACCACGTCGAACCCGCTGCGCTCGAGCAGGCTCGCAAGGCCCTCGCGCAGCAGCACGTCGTCGTCCGCGATCGCGATGCGGACCGCGTGTTGTTGCGCCTCTCTGTCATCGCCGATCATTCTCACCATTCTCTATCGCGATCCGGGCGAGGATGGCGGTCTCGTGTCCGACACGGTTTCCCGGCTGACTCCATCGCCGTACGCTCTCTCTCGCCTACACGATTGCACGCCGGGTCACCCCGAGCACGCGCAATTACCGTGTTGAGCGCCCTCGGCGGGGATCAAGTCGCACGAGTGCCGAGCACGACCTTGGTGACGACGGTCGCGCGATTGCGTATGAGGCGCAGCGTCGCCACGTGCCCGGGTCGGTTCTCGCGCACGGCGAGAATCAGGTCGTCGGCAGAGCTCACCGGCGTCGCGTCAAACGAGATGATGACGTCACCGGGCTGCAGTCCGGCGGTCGCCGCCGGGCCTCCGGAGCTGACGGCGACGACCATCGCGCCGGTCGACGCCGATGTCCCCAGTTGCTTGGCGATGTCGGGAGTCAACGTCTGGGTCGTGAGCCCGATGTAAGGGTGCTGTACCGAACCCGTAGCGATCAGCTGCTTGACGGAGTTGACGACTGTGGGCGCGGGAATTGCCAGACCGATGGACACCGCGCCCGTGGATGGCGGTAGATACGCCTCGGTCATGCCGACGACGTTGCCCTGAAGGTCGACGAGCGCGCCACCCGAGTTGCCCGGTGAGATCGGCGCACTGGTTTGGAGGAGATCGGCGATCGGGGGTGTGCCGGTCGCGCCCGGAAGGTTGCGGCCGGTGCCGGACACGATCCCGACGCTGGCCGACTCGGTGAGACCGAGCGGTGACCCGATCGCGACGACGAATGTGCCCACCCGAGCCGTGTCGGTCACCCAGTTCGCGACGGGCAGGTTCGTGCGGGCGACGTGGACGATTGCCGTATCGGAGAAGGGGTCGGCGGCGCTCACTGTGGCCGGGACGTGTTGGCCGTCGGCGAACTGCACCGCGATCGAATTCGCGTTCGCGATGACGTGGTTGTTCGTAACGATCGTTCCGTCGCTCGACCAGATGATGCCGGAACCCTCTCCCAGATTTGTGACGATCGTCACCACCCTCGGTTCGGCTCGTGCAACCAGGTCGGGAAGTTGAGTGAGGCTGAACGCCGACGTCGACGAAGCGATTGTCGTCGTCGTAGACGACGCGCGGCCCGCACCCGAGCTACACGCGGCAAGACCGAGGACCAGCGCGATGACGGCGACGGGCATCGCGTACGTGTTCTTCATGCCTCACGGCCTCCGGATCGAATGTCACGAAAGTGCGTAGCTCAGAGCCTTCAGGACCAGGGCTTCGACGTGGTCCCGCTCGGACATGGCGTTACCGCGCGTCGTTACGAGGACATGACCGGCGACGGACGACGATGCGCGGTGCTCCCATCCCGCGGCGTCCGCCTCTCGGCATGCCCGGACCGGCATCACGGCGGCGATACCGGACCGCTCGGCGCCGACGAAGGTCTGCCGCGCCAAACCCGTGAGCAGCCAGAGTCGATGCCGTTCGAGCATCGGGCAATCGACATCGAACACTCGAACATCCGGCCATCGTTCGTCCGGCGGCCGCTCGACGACCCAAGGGAGGCTGCGCACCCATTCGTCGAGCTCGGCGAGCGCGCGTGTCGGATGCCTCGGCGCGGAAGCGGGCGCGCTGCGCCGGCGCATCATTTCCGGGATCCCGGCGCGAGCGCGGGCCGGCGTGCACTTTCGCGGTGACGCCGAACCGGGGAGCCGTCGGTGCCGGCGAGAGTCGGTTTCATACCTCTGAGGATGGAACCGAGGGGCCCGTTGTTCATCCCGGAGACGCGTAGTGCTCGAAGCGTACGGATCGATCGCGCGTACTACGCGTGCTCGGGGTGAAGGGAGCCTCGTCAAGCCCCAACCTCGGAGCGTCCGGAACAGATGAGGAGCACCGACGTGGAGCGACGCAGTCGACGATTCCCGCTCGCCCGAGTCGGATTGGCCGTCGGGGCCGCGCTCCTCCTCGCGGCGTGCGCCGGTCCGTCGCCCCGCCCCGACGCACAGGGTGCCGAAGCACCGCTCGGCGTGACCGACGTCGGCCCCGCGCCGGTCG
>JAUZEI010000532.1 GCA_030839105.1 Actinomycetota bacterium | reverse complement strand
GTCGGCCGGCTACGAATCATTGCGCAAGTACGCGGCGGGCGGGCACACGTAGTGGCCGATCTCCGGACGACGATCACCGAGGTCGTCACCGGACTCGGGATGCTGGGGTACGACGACGTCGAAGCGGCGCTCGTCGCCGCCCCCGCCGCCCTCCTCAACGTCGAGCGTTCCGACTACGAGACGTTGCTGCGCGCCTGGAAAGAGCGCCGGCACCCCGACGTCTTCACCGCTGCTTTGATGAACGGGGCGGCGTTCCGCGCGGCACGTGACGGCCTGCGCGGTCGCCTTCCCCTGGTCGTCGAGTGGGAAGGCGCGCACCGGGCGCCCGGCGACGAGGTCGTACCCGTCGACCTCCGGATCGACCACGTCTACCTGGTCAGCTGCAAGTACCTGTCGCGCATCGTGGTGAACGCGTCGCCCCACCATCTCTTCGACCGGCTCCTCGCGGGCGGTCACGGCCGACGCGGCGCCGACTGGTTCGGCGAGGTCGCGCCCGACGAGCGCACCGCGTTGTACGCGGCGGTGCACTCCGCTCTGCGCGACGAGCTGCTGACACTCGGCGATTTCGAGCTTCCGCGATTGCTCGACGCCCTCAACGCCCGCCAGCGCCAGGATCTCGGACACCGACTCGCCACCGGTTGGCCCGGCGATTCCATCCGTCACTACGACGCGATGGTCGAGCGCGTGGCCGACGCGTCGGCGCGCCGCTGGCGCGACGCAATCGGTAACGACGGCGAGTTGATGCTGTGGCGGCTCCTCCGGATCGGTAGCGCGCCGTACTTCGTGCTCGGCGCGGCGGCGAGCGGGTTCCTCCGCCTGCGGATCGCGACACCGTGGGATTGGCGCCAACAGTTCGAGCTTCGCAGCTTCGAGGTGGAGTCGCGCGCCGGCGGACAACCGATGGTGACATGGCGGGCGATCGTGCGAGAACGAGTCAGCCGCGCCGAGCGTGTCGTCGAGGGTCATGTCGAGGTGCGCTGGAGTCACGGCCGTTTCTGTGGACCGCCCGAAGCCAAGGTGTATCTCGACACGCCGCACGCCGAGGTCCCGGGCTACTTCGCGCTGCAATAACGCCGGTCCCGTACCCTGAGCCCGTGGCCGACAGCGCGCGCATCGATCTCGGTTTGACGGGAAAGCACGTGTTCGTCGTGGGCGTGGGCAGCGGCATCGGTGCGGCGTGTGTCCGCGCCTTCGCGTCCGCCGGCGCGCGCGTCTCGTGCTTCGACATCGATCCGAACGCCGCGTCAGCCGCGGCCGGCGCGATCGGCGCGCAGGGCCAGGCGTACACGGGCGACGCACGCCGCCTCGGCGACTTGCGCGCGGCACTCGATGCCGCGACTCTCGAGTTCGGTGCGCTCGAGGTGGCAGTCGACGTCATCGGCGAGACGCGTTGGGGTCGGACGATCGAGCTCGACGACGAGACCTGGGACGAGAGCTTCGATCTCGTGCTCCGGCACTTCTTCAACCTCGCCCGGATCGCGGGACGCGATCTTGCCGACCACGGTCGCGGGTCGCTCATCGCGATCGCGTCGCTCAGCGGCCTGCGCTCGGCCCCGTTGCACGGCGCGTACGGCGCGGCGAAGGCGGGTCTCATGTCGCTGGTGCGGACGCTCGCCATGGAGCTCGGCGGAAGGGGAGTGCGCGTGAACTCCGTAGCACCCGGCGCGGTGCTCACCCCGCGCGTCGAAGCGATGATGAGCGCCGACCGCCGCGCCGCGTCGGCCGAGAACATTCCCCTCGGCCGGTTCGCCACGCCCGACGACATCGCCAACGCGGTGTTGTTCCTCGCGTCCGACCTCGCGGCGTACATCACGGGCCAGACTCTGGTCGTCGACGGCGGCGCGACCGCGCAATTCCCGCTCTCCCTACGCGCCTGACCGCGTCACGCGCTCGTCGAATACAAGTCGCTGTCGTAGCCCGTGATGGTGCGTACCGAACGGCCCAACGACGACCGACCCGCGGACGACCGGCTCGACGCGGCGCGCGGTTCGGTGGTGATCGGCGCCGGCTGAACTCCGGGCCGTACCTTGGCACCGATGCGCTGGGCCACGACGATGGCCACCACCGTCACGACCAGGGCAACGACGGCGAAGGGTCCGAGGCCGAACCCGCGGCCGGATTCGATCGCCCGATGCACGACCAGGAAGGACGCGCCGAGGACGAGCACGACCGCCCGCGCGATCTCGCGCCCTCCGGCGGCGGTGCGGCCGAGGCGTCCGAAGCACGCGCACGGCAGGCTCTGTTGCACCGCGCGGCCCAACGCGACGAGGAACGCGGTGCAGGCGATCAACACCGCGCAGGCGAACGGGAAACCGAGCCCGCCCCGAAATGCGACGACCCCGATGCCGGCCACCGCCTCGTAGCCGGCGATGAAGCACGCCCAGCGCAGCGTCAGCGCGCGGCGCCCGTTCAGGGCCGGATCGAGCCTCTCCAGGGTGAGCGCGAAGACGCGCGGGTTCTGCAGCTTGCGCACCGCGGCGACGACGAGGATCGCGCCCAGCGCCGACGCGACACCGGCGTCCAGTTGTGACCATACGGGAGCACTCATCGTGAACCAGTGTGGCCGCGCCCGGACCCGTTTACGCGATCAGGCCGAGGGCGCGCTTGTCGAGCGCTGCCGTCGAGGTGGACGGCTCGGCCGGGAATGCGTAATGCACGCGGTGACCGAAGCTCGGCGGCGATTCCGCTTGCGCCACCGCGACGGCCTGCAACGTGGTCGCCCCGTTGCCCGACTTGATCTCGGCGGCCACGAAGTTGAAGCGGTCGTTCGTCGGCGCGGAGTCGGCCATGATCACGGACGCGCCCGAGTTGGCGAAGGGGCTGGTCGTCGCCTGCAGCCACATCGTGTCGCCGAGGGCGGTGTCGAGCCATTGGTGCACGAGGGCCTGGCCGTTCACGGGGGTGCGGGCCACGGCCCGATCCCAGTCGTTCCCGGTCGCGTAGACCAGTGAGCCGGCGGCGGTTGTCGCGAGCCCGACCGTCGGTGTACCGGGACGAGCGGAGTTGCCCGCCGAGGCACCGACGCCCGCCGCGTTCGAAAATGCCACAACGGTCAGCGTGACGTCGTATCCGGTCTTGCTCAACGCCGCCGAGATAACGGCGTTGGTGAGGAAGCCGCCGGCACGCGCCTGCCAGATCTCCACGTCGCCCGGCTGCGCCGCCTGCGCGCGAACGCGCGTCCACGCGAGGCCTCCGCCGGAGACCGTCGCGGTCTGGCCACCTCCACTCGGACCGTCGGTCGCCACGAAGGCGACGATGAGATCGTCGCGGGTGCCGGTGGTCAACGCGGGCGCCGCAACCGTCGTCTTGCCGTCGACACTCACCTGACCGTCAACGTGGGCCCCGACCGGCGGCGCCTGCGTCGTGAAGGTCTGATCAATTGTCACCGTGAGGCCGCCGGTGTTCGTGCTGCGCGCGCGGAAGTGATACGTCGTCATCGGCGTCAGACCGGTCAGCGTCTGGGAGTGCCCGGTCGACGCCACCGCATCGGGCGCAGTCGTCGTGCCGTAGGAGACCGACGTCCCGTACTCGACCTGGCCGATGGCGGCCGAGTCGGTGTTCCAGGTGACCGTCGCACCCGTCGTCGTGATGTTGGAGACCGCGAGCCCGCTGATGACCGGCGGATTGTTCGCGGGCACGGTCGTGGTCGTGGTGGTCGGCGCGACGGTGGTGGTCGTCGCCGGAGCAGTCGTGGTCGTGGTCGTCGACGGCACCGTCGTCGTCGTCGTGGTCGTGGTGGGCGGCGGCACGGTGGTGGTCGTTGTGGTCGTCGTCGCCGGGATCGTCGTCGTGGTCGTCGTCGCAGTCGTCGTTGTAGTCGTCGCCGGGATCGTCGTCGTGGTGGTCGTAGGCGGTGGCGTCACCGATGCCGTGATCTCCACCGCGGCGAGGTTGAAGCGGTCATTGGTCGGCGACGAATCCGCGAGTGTCACCGTCGCGCCCGTGGCCGCGACCGGCGCCTGCGTTCCCTGCGACCACATCGTGTCGCCCGAGGTGCTGTCGATCCATTGATGCGCGATGGCTTGTCCGGCGACCGGTACGTGCGCGACCGCATTGTCCCAGTCGATTCCCACCCCGTAGACCAACGA
>JAUZEI010000509.1 GCA_030839105.1 Actinomycetota bacterium | reverse complement strand
CAACCTGCGGGACGTCACCGAGCAGCGTGCTCTCGAGGCGCAGCTGCAACATCGGGCGAATGTCGACGGCCTCACCGCGCTTCCCAACCGGGCCGCCCTGACCGAGCAACTCGCCTCGCGGGAACGGGTCGACGTGACCGTCCTGTTCATCGACCTCGACGGCTTCAAGGAAGTGAACGACTCGCTCGGCCACGAACAAGGCGACCGGGTGCTGCGCGACGTCGGTTCGCGTATCGCCTCGGTGGTGCGCAAGGGCGTCACGGTCGGGCGCCTCGGCGGCGACGAGTTCCTCGCAATCATGCAGGGCGCGGACGTCGAGGCGGGGCAGGTCGTGGCGAAGCGGATCATCGACGGCATCGTCGAGGTCGGTTCGATCCTCACCAAGTTCCCGTTGAGCGCGAGCGTCGGGATCGCGACCGGGTCGCCGTACGACTCGGTCGAGTCGATCCTGCGCCGAGCCGACCAGGCGATGTACGAAGCCAAGGCGCAGGGACCGGGCAACATCCGGGTCGCGGTACCCGAGGATCAGCCCGACCCGAACGTCTTGTTCGCCCGCCTGATCTAACGGTCCGGCCCGCGCTGCAAGCCGCGCGCCCGCCGGCCGTTCCCCATTTCAGGCCGGTCGTTCCACCTTGAGAACCGTGCGTTCCGCGGGCAGGCCGGAGTACAGATCGGCGACGAGGTCCGCGCGCAGCGCGCCGAGGCCGGGATCGTCCCAGCGGTTCTCCCACTGGTGCGGATCTCCCTCGACGTCGTACAGCTCGCCCTCGGTGCCCTGGTACGCCACCGAGCTCATCGGACCGATGCCGCCGCCGAACATGCCGGTCTCGCCGAAGAACTCCTCCAGCCCGTTCGGCCGGCCGACCGTGGAGGGCTCGTACGCGGTACAAAGCCAGCCGTCGCGGTAGATCGTGCGGAGGTGCATGCCGTAGCCGGGGAACTGCGAATCCCACTCGCACAACACGCGCTCACGGCCGGAGCCGGGCGCGGTCGGAAGCGGCGCGCCCTGCATCCACTCCGGTTGCGGCACGCCTGCGATCTCGCAAAAGGTCGGCGCGAGGTCGAGCTGCCCGACCGGCTCGCTGATCTCGTGACCGCCGCGCACGCCGGCCGACGGCGCCGGCCGCCAGACCATCGGCAGCCGCATCAGTGAGTCCGTGTGGAACGGGCCCTTGAAGATGAGTCCGTAGTCACCCTGCAGCTCGCCGTGATCAGTCGTGAAGATCACGTCGGTGTCGTCGTTCCACCCGCGCTCCTCGACGCGGCGGAGCACACGACCGCATGCCTCGTCGATGAGCTCGTTCATGATGTGCGACATCGCGTTGATCTCGCGGATGTTGTCGTCGGTGACGGCCTGCGGTCGGTAGCTCCCCGGACCGCCTTCCGCGTTGATGAAGGATCCTTCCCACAGCCCCAGCCAGTGCGCGGGCTTCTGCGCGAGCACACGCTCGATCTCGGCCGGGCTCCCCGGATGGCCGGGCGGCAGATCGAGATCGCGCCAGTTGCATCGGTGTTGTTCGCTCGCGGGGGGATCCCACGGATGGTGCGGGTCGGGGAACGACATCCACACGAACCAGTCGGCGTCGGCCGGCAACGAGTCGAGGTAGGCGATCGTGCGATCGGCGACCCAGTCGGTGTGGTACCACTCGCGCGGAATCGGGTTGATGCGCGTCTCGGGCGCGCCGGTCTCGCCCCCGGGTTGCGCGGCGAGCAACGGTGAGAACCCCTTCGTCGCCTCGATGCCGTGATTGTCGATCAGCCAGCGGCCGTAGTGCTGCAACGGCCGTTCACCGAACGCGGGCACGTGCACCGCGAGCTCGGCGTGCTCGAAGCCGCGGTACGGCCCCGTGCTGCCGTCCTTGGCCATGCGGTTCTCCGGCCACTGCATCTGCAGGTCGAAGCCCGGTTCGAAGTGGGCTTTTCCCAGGAGCGCGGTGGAGTAGCCGGCCTTGTCATGCAGGTACGCGGCCACACTCGGCGCGCCGGCCGGCAGCGGAACGCCATTGGCGACCACACCGTGCGTACGCACGTACTGGCCGGTGAGCATCGTCGAGCGGGCCGGCATGCAGACGGTGTTCTGGTTGTACGCGCGGCGGTAGTTCATGCCGTCGCGTGCGAGCCCGTCGACCACGGGCGTGCGCGCGACGGTTCCCCCGTTGCAACCGAGCGAGTCGTACCGCTGTTGGTCGGTGGTGATGAACAGGATCTTGCGTCCCATCAAATTGCTCCGCCGCGCGGCGTGCACGCGAGTACCACGGTTCGCTCCAGGCCCGACTCGCGGTGCTCGTGCGCGGCGTCGTATTCCTTGGTCGACGTCATCTCGACGAACGCCTTGCGACTCGGGTACCGCACGAGCGCGATCGCGTCCCAATCGTTGGCGTCGACGTCACCGATGAGGGCTTGATCCACCTTCCCCATCCACAGCACCTTGCCGCCGCTCGCCTCGACCATCTGCACGACGGTGCCGCCGTACTTGTTGTATTCCGACGCCCCGTCGCTTGCCTTGAACTTCAAGAGATTGAGCATCACGACGGGCCCTTCGTCGGGCGCGTTCATGAGCTCGATGAACTGTGCTTTGTTCGGTCGAATCCCGCTCATTCGATGTTCCCTTCGGTCAGTTTGCGAACGACTTCGGTGAGCACCTGCGTCGCGGCCGCAACGCTGCATCGCTGCGCGGTGCGTAGCCGGTTCCAGGCGTCCCAGCTCGTCAGGAGGTCGACGGCGTCGAGCACCGGGCCGGAGATCCCCGGGAACGTGGCCTCGAGCTCCCGCCGCATGATGCGGTCGAGCCGGGCCAGGTTGCGCGCGATGCTCGGCGAGGAGTGCACCGTCAACAGGGCCGCGCGGCGGACCGGCGTGACCGCCTCGTAGAACGCGGCGCGCTGCTCGACCAGCTGCTCGAGCGATGTCGCCGAGCCGAGCAGGTGCGAGTGGCGCTCCCATTGGCGTTCGGCGAGCTCGGCCCGCAGCGCTTCCACGTCGGCGAAATGGTTGTGCACCGAGCGCACCGAGACCCCGGCTTGCGCCGCGACCTCGGGCACGCTCGGCCGCAATGCCCCCGCTTCGTAGCACGCGAGCAGTGCGTCGATGATGGCTTCCCGGTT
>JAUZEI010000424.1 GCA_030839105.1 Actinomycetota bacterium | reverse complement strand
GGCTGCGCGGTCGGGGTCGGCCGTGGGTGTGGGCGCGGCGTCGGCGGCGGTCGGCACGGGCGGTGCGACGGGCGCAGTCGATGCGGCCGCCGGGGCGGGCGTCGCGCCGCGCAGGTCGGCGAACGAGCCGATCCCGATCCGGGGGCGCGCCGCCGGGGCCGGTTCCGGAGCGACTTCCGGGACGGCCGGCGTCGTGTTCGCGGTCCAGTTCGCGACCGGCACGTCTCGCTCCGCCGGGCGCGTCACGTCGATCTCGGCGGGGGCGTCCACAGGTGCGCCCGGAGCATCGACCGGGTCGACGGGTGCAGCTGCGGCCGGGGTGGCCTCGGGCCCGGCGGCCGGAACGGGCACCGACGCACGGAAGGAGATCGGCGCCCCGGGCTCCTTCGCTGGCTGGGGCGCGTCGACCCGTACCGGCGGCTAGACCGCAGGCGGCGTGGGCGGAGCGGGCGGGGCGGGCGGGGCGGGCGGGGCGGGCGGGGCGGGCGGGGCGGTGGACACAGCCGGGGCCGCAGGTTCGACAACGGATTCACGGCGGGGCAACGCGCCGGCCGGACGTTCGGCTTCGGCAGGCGTCGCGGACGGCACCTCGACGACCGGCTCTTCGACCACGGGTGCGGGCGCCAGGCCGAGAAGCACACCCGGCAAGGCGACCATTGCGGTGAGCCCGCCCGCGGGAGAGGCCGCGAGATGCACGGTGAGACCGTGCCGGGCCGCGAGCTGCGCGACCACGTAGTGACCGAGGAAGCGGGACGGTGCGAGGGTCAACGCGTTCGCCGACGAGATCAGGGCGTTCGCCCGTTCGAGGTCCTCGTCGTGCATACCGATGCCGGAGTCGACGATCGTGATCACGTAGCCGTGGTCGTCACGGCGTCCGTAGACCTCGACATCGGCGTCGGGCGGCGAGAACGACAACGCATTCTCGACGAGCTCAGCGATCACGTGGCTCACGTCGGCGGCCGCCGCGCCGTCGACACGTGCGTCGTCGACGTGACGGAGTCGCACCCGCCGGTAGCCCTCGACCTCGCCGAGCGCGCCGCGCACGACGTCGCCCATCGCGACCGGCGCGCTCCACGTGCGGGGCGGCGCGAGACCCGCGAGCACGAGCAGCGATTCCGCGTTGCGCCGCATGCGGGTTGCAAGGTGGTCGAGGCGGAAGAGGTGCTCGAGCGTGTCCGGATCCGACTCGTCGTTCTCGAGCTGGCTGATGAACTCGAGCTGGCGAGAGAGCAGGTTCTGGTTCCGACGACCGAGGTTGACGTACGCGTCGGCGATGCTGCGCCGCAGTGTCGCCTGTTGGACGGCGAGCGAGACCGCGCTGTCCTGCACCTTGTTGAGGGCGACCTCGACGTCGTGCACCTCGCCACCTGCGTACACCCGCACCGGAGCCACTTCGGGTTGGAGGACCGTCTCGTTCACGGGCGTCTCGAGGATTTCCTGGACCGCGGCGGGCAGGCGTTGACCGGCCATCGCGGTGGCCTGGTCGGCGAGGGCGCGCAACGGGCGGGTGATCCAGCGGTTGGTCAGGTAGAGCAAGGCGACGGCGAGCAGCACCGAACCGGCGGTGATGATGATCCAGTTGCGCTCTTGGTCCTGCGCGGCCGACGTCAGGCGGTGCGCCTGCGCCGAGACGATCGCGGCGGTGTTGCTCTGCGCGACGCGGAGCAGGTCGATCGAGTCGGGGCGGGCCTTGAGCAGGTTCAGCAGATTCGCGTCGAGCGGATGGCGGGCCGCGTTCTGCAGTTGCCCGATCGCCTTCTTACGGGCGGGTGCGTCGAGGGCCGCGCTGATGGCCCGGTCGAAAGGACCGTCGGCACGGACGTGCAGATCGGCGTCGCCCTCGGCCTGGCGTTCGGCCAACCGCTGGGCATCCAGAAGCGCGGCGGGATCGCGCGTCATGGCCGCGAGCCCAACCTTGATGCCGACGCCCGACTCGGTGTCGCTCTGGCGCGCGATCGCGTTGAGGATCTCCGCGCCACTGCGCAGCTGCGCGTCGTCGATGGTCGCGCCCGAACGCTGGTCGGCGTCGAGGAGCCGTCCGATGAGGGCCGTGTACCGGTCGAAGATGATCGTCGCGTGCTTGGCGTTGGCGGGGGTCGACGACCGCGTGGCGTTGTCCTCGGCCTGCTGACGGAGACTCACGAGTCCGGTGCTCACCTGCGAGAGAGTGGAGCGGTAGTTGCCGGCCGCGTCACCACCCACGTCGCGGAGCAGCGAGCGGAAGTTCCCGAGGGCGACGTCCGACCGGGCGGTGACCTGCGCCGAGTTCTTGGCGTCCTTGACCGCGACGAGGTTCTGCGCGCCGATGGCTCGCAGCGATTCGAAATCGCGCTCGTTCTCGAGGGCGTTCAGCACACCGGCCGGACCGGTGGCCGACGTCGCGAGACCGGCCTGCAGTTTGACCTGCGCGGAGGTGTTGTACGCGTCCCGCACCTGGAGTGCTGCGAAGCTCGCCAATGCCGCGAGCGGCACCGCCAACGTCGCCGCCAACTTCGTCCTGATCGTCAGCTTGCGTTTCACCAGCGATCCCTCGCCCCGCGCTCTCATATGGTGGTCGTGGGTACGTCGGGAACGGCCCACGGATTGGGTTGTCGGCTCGGACAGGGCCCGCCCTAAGCCTGATGTCATCGGCGGTCAACAGAAGTTGGCCGTCCGGTCGGTGCGGAGGCGGCGAA
>JAUZEI010000198.1 GCA_030839105.1 Actinomycetota bacterium | reverse complement strand
AGGCGAAGGGTCCTCCGGTGAGGTAGTCGCAGCTGCCGGCGCACGTGAAGCCGACCTCGCGCCGATCGAGCCCGGCCCGGTCGAGCGCCTCGGTGACGATCGGCACGAGCAGTTGCACTTCGCTCTCGCGCGCCCTGCGCACCGAAGGCGTCTGCGCGAAACCGACGACGGCGATATCAGTGGCGGCCATCAGAAGATGTGCTCCTCGTAGACGGAGCGGTCGGCGTCGGGTTCGCCGGTCCACTCGAATGCGTCGATCACCGACGCCACGCTTCCCCAACCGCGATTGGAGACGCCCTCGGCGGTGCGCTCGTTCGGCGGCTTCCACACGGCCCGCACCCGCATGCCGGAGTGCAGATGATCGTGCGCGACTCCGACGATGTCCTGGCCGCCGAGGTTGCCCGACGAACCGTCGAGCAACACCGACGCGTAGACGAACGGCTCGGTCTCGGTCTGGCCGTAGTAGGCGACCGGTGTGATGATGGTGAAACCGGTGACGGTGCCGTGGTCGCTGACCTCGAACTCGTCGTTGTCGGTGGTCTCGATGACACAGATCGGGCAGTAACCCTTGCCGGGCACGTACACACGGCTGCACTGCGGACATCTGTGACCGACGATGCGGCCGTCGATCAGCGCGTCGACGTAGCGCTCGAGGATCGGTGTGAGCTCCTCGGAGTACGAGAGCGACACGAGGTGATTCATCACGAGGTTCTCTTTGGGGGTGGTCGTATCGCTCATGCGGGCTCCCAGCACGCGAGGTCGTCGATCATGTTGTGGGCCTCGTCGCGCCAGCGAGGCTGCACGCGCATGCCCGTCGACATCTTGTCGATGGTGCCCGCATCGACCGCATGCACCATCGCGGTGTCGGCACCGTCGGGGGTGATGAGCGCGAACGCGAACGGGTGGTCGAGCGGATGCTTGGGCGTCGGCGCGTCCACCCACGTCCAGGATGCGACGGTGCCCGCCGGACCGACCTCGACCAGCTCGTCCAGCGTGGCTCCCGTGTTCGGGTCGTACTCCAGCGGCGGGACGAGCACCTTGCCGTCGGCCGACCGGATCCCGAGGAGCCGGTGCTCCTTCAGGCCGGCGAGGAACCCACCGACCACGGGCCCGAGCGAGCGCGAATAGGGAAACTCGAGAGTGCTCTCGACGATGCGCGGTGTGCTCATGTTCATGACTCCCTCACTCCGACTCGCCTCCGGCATTGTCTGCGCGGCGTCGTCTGCGTCGCGTCCGCACGGGAGCAGAAGCTAACCATCCGCTCCGAGCGCCGCATCTTCGGCGAGCGCGCGCTTGTCGACCTTGCCCACCGAGGTCAACGGCAGGGCCCCTACGACGACGAGCCGGTCGGGCGCTTTGTAGTCGGCCAGGGCGGCCCGGCAGAAGGTGCGGAGGTCGGCGAGCTCGGGCGACTCGCCGCGCGCCCCGACGACGAACGCGAAGCCGATCTCGCCGAGCACCGGGTCGGGTACACCGAGCACCGCAACCTGTGCGACGGCCGGGTGTTCCGAGAGCACGCGTTCGACCTCGGCCGGGTACACGTTGTATCCCCCGCGGATGTACATCTCGCTGCGGCGGCCGACGAGCGTGAGGTACCCGCGCTCGTCGAGGAAGCCGAGATCGCCCGTCGTCAGCCAGCCGCCGTCGCCGAGGACCTCGGCCGTGCGCGTCTCGTCCTGCCAGTAGCCCCGCATCACGGCGTCCGAGCGGCAGCGCACGCGCCCGACCTCACCGGCCGGCAACGCCTCGCCGTCGCCGTCGATCACCTCGAGCTCGACATTCACCCGCGCCCGACCGACCGTCTGGGAGATCACCTCGGGCGAGTCGCCGGGCACGGTGCCGGTGGTGATCGCCGCCTCGGTGCTCGTGTAGCCGATCACGACCGGGCAACCGAGCCGCTGCTCCATCTCGCGGACGAGCTCGGGCGGGACCGTCGCTGCGCCCGTCCCCGCGATGCGCAGCGTCGAAAGGTCGCTGCTCTCGAAGTCGTGATGGTCGAGTACGAGTCGCCATTGCGTCGGCACACCCTGACCGACGGTGACCTTCTCGCGCGCCATCAGCGTGAGCGCGTCACCCGCCGTCCATGGCGTCGGCGTAATGACGGTCGTGATGACGTTCTCGATCTCCTCCCACGGGCGCGACATGAACGCGACGTGCGCAAACGGGAGGGGCGCGAGCCGCACGTCGAACGGTGCACCCATCGCGCCGGCACCGATCGCGACCGCGCGCAGGTTGCGATGGTCGAACACCGCGCCCTTCGGCATACCGGTCGTGCCACTCGTCCAGACGATCGCGACGCGGTCGTCGGGCTCGACGCGTGGAAGTTCGGCGATCTCCCCGAAAGTCGCGTACGCGGCGCGCACGTCCGCGAGATCGGTGTCGCGCACGACGACACGCGGGCGGGTGCGGTCGAGAATGCTTGCGATTTCGGGTGGGCCGAGGCGCGTGTTGATACCCGTCGTGATCGCGCGGAGACGCATCGCGGCCTGGTAGCAGACCGCGTAGTCGATCGACGACGGCACGAGTAGCGCCACCACGTCGCCGGGTCGCACTCCTCGCTCCACGAACAACGCGGCGACGCCGTCGGCGGCACGATCCCACTGCGCGAACGTGAGCCGGCGATCGACCTCGACGAACGCCGCCCGGTCGGGATGGTCGAGGGCGACCTTCCGGAGCAGCTCGACGACGGTTTCCGGAGGCCTCACCGCTGACAAGGTAGTTGCGCGTTCCGCGAGTACCGTTTCCGCCCGATGCCGTCGTCGAAAGAAGTACGCGCCCGCCAGAACCGGCAGAAGGAGCGGGTTGCCGCCCAACGAGCGGAGCGTCAACGTGTTCAGCTACGGCGACGCCGTCTGGGCGGCGCCATCGGCGTCATCGTGCTCGTGATCGTCGTGGTGCTCGGCCTCACGCTGGGCGGCGGAAGCAACAACAACAACAGCGTCGCGGTCGCGCCGACGTCGGCGGAGCCGACGACGACCGTCCTCGCTTCGGTGAACGGCAAGCCGTGCGTCGGCGTGAAGGATCCGCTACCGAAGGCCGCGCCGGCGTTCCTGATCGCGCCCGGTCCGGCGCCGACGAAGCTGACGACGCAGGACGTCAAGGCGGGCACGGGGGCGGTAGTGCCGAAGGACGCGAAGGTGTCGGTCAACTATGTCGGCGTCGCCTGTTCGAGCGGCAAGATCTTCGACACGACTTTCCAGACCGGGAGGCAGCCGATCGAGGCCGACCTCTCGCCCACGTCCACACTCATCGCGGGGTGGAAACAGGGAATCCCCGGGATGAAGATCGGCGGTGCGCGCCTCGTGTCCATACCAGCGACCCTCGCGTACGGTGCGTCGGGAACCTCTGGGATCGCGCCGGACGAGGCGCTCTTCTTCCTTGTACAGGCCGTCAAACTCGGCTGATTCACCACGATCCGCGCAAATGAGGCGGCCCAACGCGCCGATAACATTCGCGTGAGCATGAACCGTCGAACGGCCCGCGGGCCGGGGTGCGTCACGAATCGCCGAACGCAGGCGGTCTAGATGTATCCCTCGCTCCGGCCGGCCGCCGTGCTGGACGCCGACGACGGGCTCCCGACCGACGAGGGTCCTCCGCCGAGCGGTCCCCCCGTCTCCGCCAACGTCATCTTCCTCGGGCTGACGAGCCTGTTCACCGACGTCTCCTCGGAGATGGTCACGGCCATCCTTCCGCTCTACCTGCTCTTCCAGCTCCGGTTCTCGTATCTCGAATTCGGCTTGTTCAACGGCCTGTACCTCGGAGTGTCGGGGCTCATGACCGTGGCCGGCGCGGTGATCGCCGACCGGCGCGGGCGCTACAAGGAGGTGGCGGGCGCCGGTTACGGAACTTCGGCCGCGTGCAAGCTCGGGCTGCTCGCAGCGCGCAACGCTCCCTGGCCGGCGTCGAGCGTGCTGTTCGCCGATCGGGTCGGCAAGGGCGTGCGCAGCGCGCCGCGCGATGCACTGATCTCGCTGAGTACGGAACCGAGGCGCCTCGGTACCGCGTTCGGAGTACACCGCGCCTTCGACACCGCGGGCGCGGTCGCGGGTCCGCTCGTGGCGTACTTCATCCTGCGGACGGCGCCGACCGGTTACGACGCGATCTTCGTCGTGTCGTTCCTGTTCGGGTTGATCGGCCTGGGAATTCTCGTGCTGTTCGTGCAGAACCGCAGCGACGACCACCGCAGCAACCTCGGCGCGACCGGGCGGGGCGCGCTGCGGCTGCTCCGCCGTGCCGACTTCCGGACGCTCGTCGTCGTGGGATCGCTCTTCGGCTTGTTCACGATCGCGGATGCGTCGATCTACGTCATCTTCCAGAACCGCACGTCGTTCAACACCTCGTACTTCCCATTGCTCCCGGTGGGGACGTCGATCAGCTACCTCGTACTGGCCGTGCCGCTCGGACATCTGGCCGACCGCGTGGGTCGGTCGCGCGTCTTCATCGCCGGTTTCGTCTTCCTCCTGGGCGTGTACCTGATTCTGCTCGCCCCGTCTCCGGGCCGGGTCGAGCTCATCGCGATGCTCGCGTCGCTCGGTGCGTTCTACGCGTGCACCGACGGTGTGCTCATGGCGATGGCGAGCACCGCGATCCCGCGCGAGTTGCGCACGAGTGGCCTCGCCGTGCTCACGACGGCCGCGTCGTTGAGCGTGATGACGACGGGCATAGTGTGGGGCCAGTTCGCCGAGTGGTGGGGACTCCAGACAACGGTGAAGGTGTTCGCCGTCGCCGTCGGCGCAATGTTGATCATCGGGGCGTTCCTGCTCCGCGTACGCGCGAGGCGGTACGGATGAGCAAGCGGACGACCAATCGCCGCCCGAACCGGGCGAAGACGCCGCCCCCGCGGAAGCCCGCGCTCGCGCAAACGACCGCAGCCGATGCACCCCTCGGCGCGCGTCTCGGGGTGAAGATCGCCGCGTTCGTGACTCTGGTAGTCGTCTGTGCGACAGCCGGCGTGGCGTACGTGATT
>JAUZEI010000369.1 GCA_030839105.1 Actinomycetota bacterium | reverse complement strand
GCAGACGGTGCTCGCCGACGGCCGGCGGGTCATCGACCAGGAGTGGGTGCAGCTCAACCTGGCGCGGGTACACGCCAAGCTCGAGTTCCTCAAGCTCGCCAACTGGCGGGTCGCGTCGAACGCGTCGAGCGGCGCGCCGCTGAACCCGGCCGACGCGTCGACGATCAAGGTCTACGGCACCGAGTTCTACATGGAGGCCGCACGGCTGTTGCTCGAGATCCTCGGGCCCGCCGCGAACCTCCGGCGCGGCTCACCCGACTCGGTGCTGCGCGGCCGGCTCGAGGCGCTGGTGCGCTCGATGCACATCCTCACCTTCGGCGGCGGCACCAACGAGATGCAGCGCGACCTGATCTCGATCTTCGGGCTGAACATGCCCGGCAGCCCCCGCTGAACCCGGAGTAACAGACACATGGACTTCTCACTGAGTGAAGAGCAGCAGGAGCTGGCGGGTCTCGCGGCTCGCATCCTCGAAGACCGGATGGACCTGCAGCACTTGAAGGAGCGCGACCGCTCCGACGACTGGTACGACCTCGACACGTGGCGTGAGTTCGCCAAGGCCAACCTCCTCGGTATCGCGTTGCCGGAATCAGTCGGCGGTCTCGGCCTCGGCTTCGTCGATCTCTGCATGGTGCTCCGCGAGGTCGGTCGGCAGGTCGCGCCGCTGCCGATGATCCCGACGCTCGTCAGCGCTGCACTGCCGATCGCCCGCTTCGGCACGGAAGCGCAGCAAGCGGTGCTTTCGATGGTTGCGGCCGGCGATGTACTGCTCACCGCCGCACTCGTGGAGTACGGCAGCGAGGCGGAGGCGCCGGCCACGACCGCGACCGCGGACGGCGACGGGTGGCGCCTCGACGGGCTCAAGGGGAGCGTCCCCGGCGCGACCGCTGCGGAGCTCGTGCTCGTCCCCGCGCGCGTCGACGATGGCGTCGGCCTCTTCCTGGTGCCCACGAATGCAACAGGCATCACGCTGGAACGTCAGCAGATCATGAACCACGAGCCGCTGTTCGAGATGCGGCTCGACGGCGTGAAGGTCGACGCCGACGCGCGCATCGGTACTCCGGAGCAGGGCGCGGAAATTCTCGCGTTCACGATCAACCGCTCGACGGTCGCAACGTGCGCGCTCGTGTCCGGCGTGGCCGACAAGGCGCTCCGGCTCACCGCGCAGTACACAACGGAACGGAAGCAGTTCGACCGCGCCATCGGCACCTTCCAGGCCGTCGGACAGCGCATGGCCGACTGCTACATCGACAACCAGGCCATCGAGCTCACGATGTTGCAGGCCGCGACGCATCTCGACGAGGGAACCGACGATCCGCTCGAGGTCGCGACCGCGAAGTTCTGGGCCGCGGACGGTGGAAACCGCATCGCGCACGCGGCGCTGCACATCCACGGCGGTGTGAGCATCGACGTCGACTTCCCGATCCACCGGTATTTCCTGTGGCTCAAGCGCTACGAGTTCTCGCTCGGGTCGGCGACTCCGGAGTTACTCCGCATCGGCCTGGTGCTCGCGGATTCCCCGGTGCTGCAGTAGCGGCCCGCCTGCGGGCTCGGCCCTTCGGATTTCGTACGACAGCATCCGGAAAACCGTCCGATTCCGCTCAAGGTCGTCGGCGCGGGTGCCGAAACAGGGCGCGGAACCAGATTGGCTTCCCGGGCGGGGAGTCGGAGCGCTGCTGTGGACCAGGGGGAGTTCGACCGTCGCCTTCGACGGGTCGTCACATTGGTGGTTTCGGTCTGCGCGCTCGTGGTCGCGCTCGCCCTGATGGCGGTGGCCGACGGAAACGGCCCCCGTCTGCGAGCGCAGACGGCGTTGGGACCGTTCCTCGGAACCGGAGGCGAACCCCCGACGGTGGCCGCCGCTCCGGTCGAGACGCCCCGCCCCCGCACGAGCGCTTCCCGGCCGCGCAAACCCGCGGCCGCGTCGATTCCGTCCGCGCCGGCCGCCACGATCAGCGCCGGGCCTCCGGTCGAGCGGACGCCGGCGACCCTGCTCGTCCGGACGGTCGAGCCCCAGCCGCCGACGACGGCGGCACCGACGACGACGACCCCGACCACCCGACCGCGAACTCCGACCACCCGACCGGGAACTCCGACCACAACGCCCCGTCCGCCGACGACCACACCCGGTCCGACGACACCGCCGCCGAGGCGGCCCCCGCCGACGTCAGTGCCACCAGTGACTGCGGGTCACGGAGGTCATGGTGAAGGCGACGGCGACAGTGGCAGTTCCGAGGATCACGACCACGACTCCGACGTACACGACTCCGACGGACACGACTCCGACGGACACGACTCCGACGGACATCACCGCGATGGCGACGGCGCGGATCACGACGGCAAGGACGACCACTCGGGTCGTTGCCCGGACGGCCGACGGACGAGCTAGTCGCGCGCGGCGCGCAGCAGTCGCTGGACGGGCTCCAGGTCGAACGGCGGTCCGACCATCACGATCAGGTGCTCGGCGCCCGCGTCGAGATACGCCTGGGAGTTGTCGACCTCGGTGACGTTGATGCCGACCGTGCGTTCGATCTGACTCGGCTTGCGATCGAGCCGGACGCACCACTCGTCGAGTACCCGATTCTTCTTTGCGAAGTTCTCGGGCGGCCCGAATGTGTTCCAACCGTCCGCGAACTCCGCGACCAGGCGCAGCGTGACCTTCTCGCCGCTGCCACCGATCAGAATCGGGAGCCGGCCGATGGGCGGCGGCTCGAGGCGGCTGAACCGGTCCATGATGATCGGAAGATCGCGCGCGAGATCCCGCAACCGTGACGGGCCGGTACCGAAGTCGTAGCCGTACTCGTCGTAGTCACGTTCGAACCAGCCCGAGCCGATGCCCAGCGTGAAGCGACCACCGCTGATGTGATCGATTGTGCGCGACATGTCGGCGAGCAGGTTCGGGTTCCGGTACGAGTTACACGTGACGAGCGCGCCGATCCGGGCGTGGTCCGTGTCGGCGGCCATGGCGGCGAGCAGCGTGTAGGCCTCGAAGTGCGCGGCCTTCGGGTCGCCGTACAGGGGATAGAAGTGATCCCAGATCCAGATGCTGTCGACCTCGAGTGCGTCGGCTGCGCTCCAAGCCGACCGGAGCTGCTCGACGGTCGTGGCCTGCGGGTGAAACTGGACTCCGACTTTGAATTTCGCCATACGGCCGACGCTACCTTCGGGTCGTCCGCGCGCCGGAAGGGTCAGGCGCCGTTCCGGTCCTGCAATTCGATGCGGCGGCCACCGTCACGGAGAACCAGCGCGGCCTCGCCGCGCAGCAGCCGCTGGAGCGGCTCGCCCACGAGGTCGGTACGCCAACCCGAGGCGAGGCGGCTCGGGCGATCCTGCAGCATCTGGGTGAGCTCGGCGCGGGTCGCGAGGAGCGCGGGATCGAGCTCGAGCTCCGACGCGCGCTGCGAGAGCCAGGCGCCCAGGACGGTCACCGCCGGCGCGAGGGAACGATCGATCCGGTCGGACTCGGGCAGGCGCAGCTCCGACGTGGGCAGTTCCAGTCCGGCCTTGATCGCGGCGAGCAGCTCATGAGCGGTGTTTTCGCGCAGGCGACCGTCGATGCCGCGAATGCCGGCCAGGTCGTCGCGACTGCCCGGCGGACGCTGGACGACTCCCGCGAGCGCGAGGTCGGAGAGGACGTAGCGCGACGGGACGTCGAGCGCTTCCGCGGTCTGCTCCCGCCACGCCCCGACCTTCTGCGCGACACCGCGCCCACTCCCGCGCAGCTGGCGCGCGCCCTTGATCCGCCACCACGCGGTCTCGGGATCGGGCCGCTGGCGGATGCGTTGGCGGCGCTCCTCGCATTCGTCGGTGGCCCATTCGAGCCGGCCCATTGCCTCGAGTCGTTGCACGAGCTCGTCGTGCAGGGCGAGGAGGTACTCGACGTCGGCCGCGGCGTAGACGCGCTGTTCGGGCCGCAACGGCCGCCGTGTCCAATCGGTGAGCCGGTCGCCTTTGGTGAGCCGGGTCCCGAGCAGCTTCTCGACCGTCGCCGCGAGTGACGGCGTGCCCATACCGATGAAGCCGGCCGCGACCTGGGTGTCGAACAGCTTCGACGGCGCGCACCCGCATGCCCGCTCGAGAATCGACAGGTCCTGGTCGGCGGCGTGGGCGACCATGCAGCCGGGGCCCGCGAGGAGCGCGCCGAGCGGCGCGGGGTCGACCGTGAGGGGGTCGACGAGCGCGACCCCGCCGGGCCACGCGATCTGGATCAGCGCGAGGTGGGGCCAATACGAGCGTTCGCCGTGAAATTCGGTGTCCAGTGCGTACCGCGGCTCATCGGCGAGAGTCCGGACGAGCTCGGCGAGCGCGCCGGGATCGTCGATCCAGAGGGGTTCCACGGCGCAAGCTTGCCCTGAGTTCGCGCCCGCGAGCGGCTTCGGCGCGGGTGACGGGCTCTGTCCGCCGCTCATTGCAGAGCCGTGCGCACGACGCCCAACTGCTCGAAGGAGCCGAGCACGGCGTCCTGATCGTCGGCGAGATGGCGCACGATGACGTCGGTGCAGCCTGCAGACCCGAGCGCCGCGAACGCGTCGGCGACGCGGTCGGGTCCGCCCACCACGACCGCGGTCGGATCGAAGCCGCGGTAGCCACGGGCGACGATCGGTCCGGCGACCTCTTCGGCGGCCTGCTCGGTGGCCGCCGCGTGCACGTCGCGCCGGACCGCGATCCGGGCCGGCTCACGACCATGGCGGGCACACGCGTCGCGGTACGTCTGCACGAGTGACACGACCTCGGACGGCGTCGCTTCCGGGCCGATGAGGAACGCGTCACCGAGCCGGGCGGCGCGATCGACCGCGCGGGGCGACGACCCCCCGATCCACACCTGCAGCGGTTCCGGCGGGATCGGCGCGACCTGGGCTCGATCGATCTTCCATGGTCCGACCTCGACAGTCACCGTCTCGCCGCGACAGAGGGCCTGCACGATCTCGAGGCTCGCCTCCATACGGACGGCCCGATCGCGCAGCGACGCGTCGAAGACTCGGAACTGTTCCTCGCCGCCGCCGACCGCGCACTGCAGGATGAACGGCCCGTCCGCGATCGCGGCGAGTGTGCCGATCTGCTCGGCCAGGAGCACCGGATGCCACAGCGGCAGGAGGAAGAGCGCGCCGGCCGGGCGGTTGTCCCACTCCGCGAGCAGCCGACCGAGCATCGGGACGTTCTGGTAGTACGGGACGGGGACGTTGTGGTGGTCGCCGACGAACAGGCTGTCGAGGCCCGCGGCGGCCGCCGCCCGCGCCCGGTCGATCATCCACCGCGCGCCCACCCGCACGTCCATCGGCGGATAGGCGCTCCGCAGGGACACTCCAACTCTCATGGCTCCCTCGCTGCGCAAGAGCGGCTCCGCTGCGTCCGCACGGTTCTCATCCACGGAGCCTCGCGCGAAGATGCAGGCATGGCGACTCTCGAACGCGATCTCGTAAAGCTCTCGCAACGCCGTGCCGAGCTGCGCGCGCAGTTCCTGCGTGACGAGCGGCCCGACTCCAACGGTGGGGGTGTCCACCACCTCGCGCTGATCTGCGCCGACCCCGAGCGCACGATTCGCTTCTACCAGGACGTGCTCGGCTTCCCGCTCGTCGAGCTGTTCGAGAACCGCGACTACGAGGGCTCGTCGCATTTCTTCTTCGACATCGGGGCAGGCAACATGCTCGCGTTCTTCGACTTCCCCGGACTCGGCCTCGTCCCGGTGCCCGAGGGCCTCGGCGGAGTGCAGCACATTGCAATCTCGGTCACACCCGAGACGTTCGAGATGCTGAAGGGCGAACTCGCCGCCGCCGGCGTCGACTACATCGGTCCCGACCGTGGCATCAAGGAATCCGTCTATTTCAAGGATCCCGACGGTATCCAGGTCGAGCTGATCCGCCAACCGCTCATGGAAGTGCCCGAGAGCGCGCCGCAGGAAGACTGACCGAGTAGACGCAATCCGCCCGGCGCTATCCGAGCTCGACGAGCCAGCGCAGGTGCGCGTCCGTGAGCCATTCCTGTAGGTGAACGCTCAGGCGCGACAGCTGGTCGAACATCAAGAGCAGACCGAACGCGCCGATAATCACGGCCGAGCCACCGACGATGAAGACGAAGTGGCGCTTCACCCAACCGAGCGCGCCCCCGAGCCGGCCGAGCAGTAGCCCCGACAGCAGGAAGGGCAGCCCGAGACCGAGTGAGTACACGGCCAGCAGGGTCCCGCCCGCCCACAACCGATGTTGATTCGCGGCGATGCCGAGAATCGACCCGAGGATGGGTCCGATGCACGGCGACCAACCGAACCCGAACGCCACGCCCGCGACCGCGGGCGCCGCGTTGCCGAAGCGCCCGAGCTGCGGATGAAAACGCTTCTCCTGGTAGAGCCACGGCGCGCGCAGGAAGAGCGAGCCGAGCAGGAACAGCGCCATCGACAGCATCACGGTGCCCGAGAGGCGCGTGAGGACGCTCTGATGGTCGCGCAGCAGCCGGCCGAATCCGCTCGCCGAC
>JAUZEI010000363.1 GCA_030839105.1 Actinomycetota bacterium | reverse complement strand
AGCCGAAGCGTCTTCGAGCGCCTTCTCGAGCCACGGGCGCAACACGTGTTCCGGCGCGGCGCCGACGTGTTCGGTGACGACCGCGCCGCCGCCCAGTACCAACAGCAATGGGATGCCGCGGGCCCGGAAGCGTTGCGCGACGGCCGGCGACTCGTCCACGTTCACTTTGACGAGCTTGACTCGCCCGGCGAAGTCGCGAGCAAGGGATTCGAGGACCGGACTGACCGAGCGACACGGTCCGCACCACGGTGCCCACAGGTCGACGAGCACCGGGATCGTCGCCTGGTCCGCGACTTCGGCGAAGGTGCCGTCGGTCCCTTCGACGATCCACGGCAGAGGCCGGTGGCAGTTGCTGCAGCGCGGCGTGCCGTTCGCGGCGGACGGTACCCGGTTCTTCTTTCCGCAGTTGGGGCAGTCGACGATCGTCGGTGGTATCGGGCTCATCGAAGTAGCTCCTTTGCGGTGCCGAACGTTTCGCCGTACAACCGTGACAGCCGGCGCTCGATTACATCAAGAGCTCGAAGAGCCGGAATGCACGTTCCCAGTGCCCACTCGACGGGTTCTTCAACTTCGGGTCGATGATCTTGAAGCTTCGTGCCAGGGCGACCGCGAGGCCGCCGGCGAGCGAAGGGATGCGCTCCTGCGTGTCGTCTCCGAGCGCAACGTCGAGTTGAGGTCGCGCGGCAAGATCGCCCAAGAACGGCTCCAACTCGATGTCCGCGTCGAGTGTTTCGAACTCGTGCATACGTTCCTGCAGCCCCTTGGTGATCGGCAGGTCCCAGGGCTCGATCACGTCCCGGAGGTTCGCCTTCGCGGTCGCCTGCGCCATGATCAACATGTCGTAGATCTGCTCGAAGACGAAGTGGCTGAAACGCTTGAGGTCGTCCTTGTCGACGTCGATCTCCGCGACCGAGCGGAAGAACCGCTCGTACCTCGGTATGGCCATCACGCCCATCGCCATCGAGTTCTCCTCACTCACTCAGGGGTGGACATACGAAGGCACGCCGTCGACGAAGAACATCACTTCGTCGTCGTAGCACCACCACCAGTCCTCTCCGGGCTCGTACGACTGGACGATCGGGTGCGCGGCCTCCCGCCAGTGAGCCTGTGCGTGCCGGTGTGGAGAGCTGTCGCAGCATCCGACGTGACCGCACGTCATGCACATGCGGAGGTGTACCCACGCGGAGCCGATCGCAAGGCACTCCTCGCACCCCGCCGAGCGGGGTTCGACTGTCGGATCCACCACTCCGAGATGGCCGCACACCCGCGTGCTCATCGAACGTCCCCGCGGCGCGCGGGTCGCTGTCGCATGCATCCCAAGATGACTGTCGGGCTACGAGGCAACAACACGCGCTCGCGTGATTTTCCCAGGCCCCGGATGGGTCGGGCCTCGCTATGCTCCGCCGCGTGGCCAGAGATCGCGCGTTTCTCCAGATGTACCGCGAGCGGATATCGAACGTGCCGTTGTTCTCGGGGCTTTCGGATCGGGAACTGCGCAGGCTCGCGCAACGCGCCGAACGGGCCTCGGTGGCCAAGGACACGACTCTCGTGACCGAAGGGACGACGGGCGTCGAGTTCTTCGTGATCCTGTCGGGAGCCGCGAAGGTGACGCGGCGCGGAAGGACCGTGCGCAAGCTCGGTCCCGGTGATTCGTTCGGCGAGCTCGCGCTGATCGCGGGAACACCGAGGCGAGCGACGGTGAGGACGACGGAACCGAGCGAGATCATGGTGCTCGTCCGCCGCGATTTCATCGCACTGCTCGACGACTTCCCCGGCATGACCCGCAAGCTGCTGGTCTCGCTCGCGGAGTGGGTCGCCGAACGCGAAGACTGACCGGCGTCGAGCGTATCCTGGCCCCGTGGACGACATCCTCTCCGCGCTGGCCGGGCAACACCTCGAGCTTGCCGAGCTGGTCGACCCGTGTCGCGAAGCTGATTGGGAACTTCCGACCCGCTGCGAGGGATGGGACGTCGCGGCGGTACTGCTGCACCTGGCCGCGACGGACGAGCTCGCGACGGCAAGCGCGGAGGGGGCTCTAGACCGTTATCGCGACGGATTTCTCGGAAGCCGTAACAGCCAGACCGTCACGGTCGACGCCGCGGCGGCTGCGCAAGTGGACGCCGAGCGAGCTGCCGGAGGCGACGCGATACGTCAACGGTGGCACGAAGCGTCGCAAGCAATGCGTGCCGCGTTCGACGTCGGCGATCCGCACCGGCGCGTCACATGGGTCTCCGGCCAACTCTCCTTGCAGACCCTCGCGACGACACGACTCTCGGAGTGCTGGATCCATACCGGCGACATCGCGGCCGCGCTCGGCGTCGTGCTGGCGCCCACCGATCGCCTGCGTCATATCGCACGGCTCGCGTGGCGGACCCTCCCCTACGCCTTCGAGCGGGCCGACTCCGAAATGCAGGGTCCCGTCGCGCTCGACCTGATCGGACCGAAGGGTGAGCATTGGCGCTTCGCCGCCGATGCACCCGCGCGAACGACCATCCGCGGCACCGCGGCCGAGTTCTGCGATGTCGCCGCGCGGCGCATCGATCCCGACGCAACCGATCTGGTGGGCACTGGTCCCGACGCGGCCGCGGTGCTCCGCCTCGTACGCACCTACGCCCAGTAGCGGAACCTCGACCGAATCCAACCCGCGAAGGGGCAACTTCGGACTCCGATGCCGGCGTGAGTCATGCTTGCGCCATGGGACGTCCTGACTTTCCCGGGCCGCGCGGTGCACGCGAGACATTCGGCGCGCTGCGCGGATTGACGAGCGACCCCTGCCCGACCCTCGACGCGCTCGTCGCCCGCCACGGTGCGACGTTCGCCGTACGGGGTGGACCGCTGACGATGGTCGTCGTCGGAGATCCCGCGCATCTCACCCCGCTGCTCGCAATGAGCACCGACGCGTTCAAATGGGGACACCGCTTCAATGTGCTCGGGTTCATCGTCGGGCCGGGTTCGATGATCGTCTCGGACGGCGACGACCATCGGCGTCGGCGCGGCGCGACCCAACCCGGATTCGCGCGCCGCCGTCTCGACGGTTGGATCCCCTTGATCGTCTCGGCAACCGATCGACTGATCGACGACACCCTGCTCACCACGAGTCCGGCCGCCGACCTCTACCCGCACGGTCGCACCCTCGTGCGACGCATCGTGGTGCGCGTGCTCTTCGGCGACGCGCTGGGCGAACGAGCGGACGAGCTCGGTGCGATCCTCGAACCGGCGATGGCGTACGGCGTGCAACCTGCGCTCCATCAGCTCCCGCACCCGCTCCCCTATACACGGCGCGCTCGAGCACGCGCGGCGCTGCGGGACGCCGACCGCATCATCTACGGGGAGATCGAACGCCGCCGGCTACCGCGCGACGACGAACAACCGGACGTGCTCGACACTCTGATGGCATCCGGTCTGTCGGCGAGCGAGATCCGCGACCAGACGATCACGCTGATCGCCGCGGGCTACGACACGACGGCATCGGGATTCGCATGGACAGTGCTGCGCGCGGCGCGGGACCCCGCGATTTGGGACAAGCTCCGCACCGAAGCCGACACTGTGTTTGCGGACGAGATCGGCGCGTCGACGCTGCGGCGGTTGACCTACGCCGAGGCGGTCGTACGCGAGTCGCTACGTCTGCATCCACCCGGCGTGTTCAGTCCCCGGCAGGCGGAACGCGATCTGGAACTCGATGGCTTCCCGGTCAAGAAGGGGACAATGATTCTCTGGTCGCCGTACGTGTCGGGACGGCTGCCCGAAGTGTGGAAGGACCCGCTCGAGTTCCGACCGGAGCGTTTCCTCGATCCGGATAACGAGCAGCAGGCTGCGATCGACGCCGCC
>JAUZEI010000360.1 GCA_030839105.1 Actinomycetota bacterium | reverse complement strand
CGACGACGATTTGTTCTCGTTGAACGACATCGATCGTGACCCCGCGAACATCTTTCCCGACCAGGCCGTCTTCCTCGATCTCCTGCGCGACTCGGGAATCGATCGGGGCGCACTGATTGTCCCCGGTTCGGTCGTCGACCTCGAAGGGGGCGAATGCAAGGTGACCCACCGCGGCGACGACGCGACGACGATGCGACCGTTCACCGACAAGCGTGCCTATCTCGACGAATACCGGCGGGACTGGGCGCCGTGGCTCGCGGACGAACGGCAGTCGTGGTCACGGGGACCGGCGCGCGATCTGGTCGTGGAGCTCGCGGGATGGTTCGAACCGTTGCTCCGCGAGGCTCCGATCACGTCGGCCGGGATCGCGGGCAACGTCGTGCTCGACATCGGCGAGCCGGGCTCGGACGTGTGCATCGATTTCGTGGAGTCGGAGGTGCGCCCCTGGAAGGGCGAAGGCCGGGAGCCGTACGTCTACAAGGCCGACGTCGAGCGCCCGCTCATCGAGGCTCTCCTCGAGCGTCACGTCGAGGACTGGGTGAATTCGTTGTTTCTCTCGTGCCGGTTCGTCGGTCACCGACCCGACGCCGCGAACTTCAACGAGTTCGTGATGACGTTCTTCAAGGCGCTCTCGCCGGAGCGGATCGCATACGTCGAGCGCTCGTATCGCGAGCGCCGCGAGATCGCCGACGAGTTCTTCGAGCGCGACGGCTGGCGCATCGAACGGTTCTGTCCACACCGCCAAGCCGACCTCACGCGCTTCGGCGAGATCGACGACGGCGTGCTCACCTGCAGCCTCCACCACTGGCAGTTCGACCTCACGACCGGCCGGTGCCTCACGAGCGACGACCGCCACCTGCGCTGTGAACGCGTGGAAGACTCCCCGCGATGAGCGCGTTCAACCATGTCGGCCAGTGCGTCACCGACCTCGATCGGTCCAAACGCTTCTACTGCGAGCTCTTCGATTTCACCTTCGAACGCGAGATCCAACCGCCGGACGAGAGCTCGGCTCAGCTCATGTCGCTCACTCCGCCGCTGGGGATGACGGCGGCCTACCTGGTGCGCGACGGCTTGGTCCTCGAGCTCCTGCACTACTCCGCGCCCGATCAGACCCGGCCGTTCCGGGCCCGGACGATGAACGAGCCCGGCCTCACGCACCTCTCGTTGTCGGTCGACGACGTCGATGCCGTGTGCGCCCGGGTTCCCGACTTCGGCGGCGAGGTGGTCGAGTCGACCAATATCGGCGCCGCGGTGTTCGTCCGCGACCCCGACGGTCAGCTGCTCGAGCTGCTCCCTATGGCGTACCGCAAACAGATCGAGAGCCGCGGCTACCACTGAGCGGCAGCGGGGCGGACGGGTGACGCGGCGCAACGCGTGACGAGCGGGCCTTCGCCGGCGCCGCGCGAGCGGCCGGTAGCAGGCCTTTACCCGGGCATGCGGCGGTAGAGGCACTGGCCGCCGCCCGAGGCGTGTAGCCGGCCGCCGGTCGACCAGACGCGCGCCGTCCAACCGAAGAGACCGCCGGTGGAGAGCGGCGCCGCGCCGTCGCACAACAACCACTCGTGCCCGCGCGTCGGTTGGTGGAACGCGACGTTGAGGTCGAGGGTCGGCGCCATGAACCCGGGTTGCTTCCACGCGTGCGGTCGATTGGCCGACGGCCAGCTCGGCAGGTCGACGAGGATCACGCAGCGCGCGGCGTCGACCCACGGGTCGTCGAAGGACGCCGTCGGGCGGAACCGCAACCACGCCTTCCACTCGGCGGTGCGGGGCCCGTCGGGTGGCCACTCGTTCTCGAACTCGAGCGGCTTCTCGTCGAGGTTGTTCCAGAACGGGAACGGTGGCTGCGCGTCGTCGGGGAGTAACTCCTCGACCGACGCGAGGTGCTCCGGACCGGTAACGGCGGGCGCGATCGTCTCGTCGTGCTCGAGTCCTTCGACTTCGCCCACGCTCCACACCATCGCGTCGAGGATCGAGCGCTCGCCCTGGGTCATCTCGACCCGCTGAGCCACGACGGTACGGCCACGCTTACGCGTCGAGACGCGGATGTCGACGGGCGCGAATTGCGCGACGCTGAGGTAGTTGCACGAGAACGCCGCCGGTCGCAGTTCCGGCGTCGATGCGCCCGCGGCGCGCAACGCGCACGCCGCGACGTAACCGCCCATGGGGCCCCAGATCTCCCAGTCCCTGCTCAACGTCGCCTCGAAGAGCCCGTCGCCGCCCGCGCGAACCGCGGTGTCGATTGCCAGATCGCCCATGCGCAGAGCCTGCCGCGCTCGGCGCGGGCCGACAAACGAATTCGCGCGGGCGTCGCCTCAGCCGGGCGCGAGGGCCGTCCGCACCGCGTCCTCGCACACCGTGCCCTCGAAGAACGCGGGGTTCATCTCCGCGTGCAGGCGGGCCGGGTTCACGAACATGAGCTCGCGGAACTCCCGCTCGCCGATGATGCCGTCGGTGACGAGCTCGTACGCCTCTTCGACCGGCTCTGTCATGTCCTGCACGTCCCAGTGCGAGACGTCCGAGCCGAAGATCGGGCGCAGGCGCGCGCCGGCGGGGTTGATCCGCTCGTCGAAGGCCCACGCGACGAGCCGGTCGTCGGCCTCGCACCCGAAGTAGAAGTTCGGCACGAACTTGTCGCGCAGGTCCTCGACCGACTGCAGCGCCGCGGCTGCGAACTCGTCGAGTTGCTCGGGC
>JAUZEI010000345.1 GCA_030839105.1 Actinomycetota bacterium | reverse complement strand
CGGCGTCGGCGCCCTCATCGGGGCGGTCGTGCTCGTCGCGATACTCGTGCTCGTACTGCTCCGGCACTGGCGGGCGCTGATCTATCTCGTCGTCGCCGATGTCGTCGCCGAGCGGGGCAGTGTGCTGATGGCGCACGCAGTGCACCATCTCGAGCCGCGCACCTTCTCCGCCCATACCACCTCGACGTTCCTTCCGAGCGGTGCGTTCCACGACACCGGCGTACTCGCGGGACTGGTCGCGATCGTGACGGTCACTTCACCCTGGCTGGATCGACGCTGGCGCCGACTGGCGTGGCTCGCGGTAGTCCTGGCCGCAACGGTCCGGCTCGCGACGTCGTCGTCGCTGCCGGCCGCGATGTTCTTCGAGGCCGCACTGGGCTCGGTCGTCGGCTCGGCGGCTCTACTGGCATTCGGCGCGCCGAACCCGCGCGCGAGCGCGCGTGCCATCGCCGAAGCGTTGCACCGCGCCGGCTTCGACATCACCGCGCTGCGTGTCGCGGCGGTCGACGCCCGCGCGAGCGTTCCGTTCTTCGCGACCAGCGGTAGCGGCGACCAGCTCTTCGTGAAGGTGCTGGGCGTCGGTCAACGCGACGCCGACTTCCTCTTTCGCCTGTACCGCTGGCTGCGATTCCGCGACATCGGCGACGAGCGACCGTTCGGGTCGGTGCGACGGGCCGTGGAGCACGAGATGCTGTTGGGCTTCAAGGCCCGCGACACCGGAACGCGCACACCGCGTCCGCGTACGATCGCCGACGTCGACGCGCCGGGCGGCGCCGTCCTGCTCGCGGCCGATCAGGTGCACGGCCGTTCGCTCGACTCGGTCGAGGCCGCCGACATCACCGACGACGTGCTGTACGACATGTGGCACGAGGTCAAACATCTGCACGACAACCGCATCGCGCACCGCGATCTGCGGCTCGCGAACCTGCTGCTCGACGACGACGACAAAGTGTGGATCATCGACTTCGGATTCGGGGAGATCGCGTCGCCCGAGTCTGCGCGTGCCGACGATGTTGCCGGCCTGCTCGCCTCGACCGCGCTCGTGGTCGGCGCGGCGCGGGCGCTCGCTGCACCGCTCGCGGTGCTGGGTCCGGAACCGATCGCGGCCGCGCTCCCGCGCATGCAGCCGAACGCGCTCAGCGGAGCAACCTCGACCGCCTTGAAGAGACAACCGAACCTGCTCGGCGAGCTGCGCACTAAGGCGCAAACCGCGTGCGGTGCCGAGAACGTCGAGCTGGAACGGCTGGCGCGTATCCGTCCTCGGACCGTTGCGATGTTCCTGGCCTTGGGCGCGGCGGTGTACTTCCTCTATCCGCAGCTCGCGAGCATCGACACGACGTTCGCGGAGATCAAGCACGCGAACATCGGATGGGCACTCGTCGCCGTACTGGCTTCGGTGCTGACCTACGTCGGCGCGACGATCAGCATGATGGGTGCGGTGCCGACGCGGCTCCCCGCGCTCCATACGTTCAACACGCAGGTCGCGTCGTCGTTTGCGAATCGCCTCACGCCCGCGCAGGCCGGGGGCTACGCCGTCAACATCCGCTTCCTGCGCAAGAACGGAGTGGCGACGCCCGACGCGGTGACGAGCGTGGGGCTGAACTCGCTCGGCGGGCTGATCGTGCATCTCTCGCTGACCGGCGTTTTCGCGGCGTGGGCGGGGACGAGCGATTTCGGCGGCAGGAGCGTGAGGCCGCCGGCCGCATTCGTCTACATCCTCGTCGGGCTCCTGGCGATCGGGATCGTCCTCGCGGGGTCGCCGTTCGGCCGTCGCCTGCTGACGGTCCGGGTGCTGCCCGCCGCGACCCGCGCGCTGCACGGTCTCGTCGACGTTGCCCGCCACCCGAGCAAGCTTGCCGCGTTGCTCGGAGGATCGGCGATCGTGACGCTGAGCTCGATGGTGGCGCTGGCCGCCTCGTTGCACGCGTTCGGCGGCGACCTTCCGTTCGCGCGGATCGGATTCACCTATCTCGCGGCATCGGCGGTTGCAAGCGCGGTCCCGACCCCCGGCGGTCTCGGCGGCGCGGAAGCTGCATACGCGGCCGGGCTGACGTTGGCCGGGGTCGACAAGACGATCGCGCTCTCGACCGTGTTTCTGTTCCGCGCCGCGACCTTCTGGTTGCCGATCCTCCCGGGCTGGCTGCTGTATCGCTACGAGCAGCGGCGAGGCGACCTGTAGCCGATCAACGAGCGGCGGGTGCGTCCGCGCGCCGGCCGGGCGCGATGCGGAATGCCCACCGCGCGGCCATCCCGCACAGGATCCCGAATCCGGTGGCCCCGAGTACGTCGAGCGGTAAGTGCGCGCCCGCGTAGATGCGCGCGAACGCGACGATCAGCGCGAGCGTGACCGCGGCGACCTTGCCCGCGGTCGGCAACGACGGGACGAGCGCGGTCGCGAGTGCCACGGCAACCGACGTGTGGCCGGAGATATAGCCGAAGCCGGTCGCCGTTTCGCGCAGATGCACGCCGGTCAACAAGAGGGAAGGCCGGGGTCGGGCGACGATCGCCTTCACGACCTTCGAACCCCAGTAGGCGGCCTCGCTCCCGGCGAGGGTCGCGAGCGTCAACCGGCGGTTGCGCGTGACGACACCGGTCGCGGCGACGACGGCAAGGGAGCCCGCGAGGCTGCCGAGTTGCATTGGCACCCGCACGACGGGCCAGAGCCAACCGGGCAGGTCGTTCAACCAGCGGAACACGTGTCGCTCCCAGGCCGGCACACGGCTTTCGGCCGCCGCGATCCACGTGCCGGCGAGCAGCGCGGCTCCGACGAAGAACACGATCGCCTCGCCCCGTCGCCCGCTGATGCGACACCGAACGGTCATCTCACGCTCCTGGACGTCGAACTGTCGCCGTCGAAATCTCGTCGAGTGTCGTGCTCGCTCCCGGACGCGACGCCGGAGAACGCGGCCGCGCTCGTCGCGGCGGGGATGCTCTCGGTGTTGTTCTTCCCGGCGGTCGCATTCGCGCGGCGGCGACGATCCGCTCGTTCGGTCGAGCCGGAGCCGTTTGCGGACTGACTCCCCTGGGCTTACGGCGGACCATCCTCGATGTCGTGGTACCGGCGGCGCGTCTCGTGTTCGACCTCGCTGAGGACCTCGGAGTCGGGCTTGTGTCCCGTCTCCGACTCGATATCGGCGTTGGCCTCCGAACGGCGATCGCCCGCGGCCTCGGCCCACGGGCGCGCAACCTTTCCCTTCGTCCGTGTCAACCACTCGGTGAGCTTGCTCATGGGGCTCCTCGCTCGATCAGACCGCGGATGTATCCGGCCTGTCCCGCGTGCTGCAGGTTGTCGGAGATGACACTGACGATCCTTACCCCTTGGGTGACGGGCGGGTCCCACGATCGGTCGACGACGCGATCGAGGTCGCCGGGCCCGATCCGTCGCACGTAGGCGACGGTTTCGCCGTGTACCGCGTCGTAGTAGGCGAGCAGATCTCTCGCGGAGGCGCGCACAGCCCCGACCTCGCCGCTCGTCTGGTTGTAACCGGAGGCGGCCGACGGGAACGGGAACCCGAAACGCTCGTGCCACCCGGCGGTGATCCAGACCTGTTCCGCGTTGCGCAGCTGTGCGATGTGATCGTCCTGTATGCGGGCGATGTGCCACACCAGCCATGCGATCGAGTTCGCGTCGGCGTCCGGGCGGAACGCGAGCGCGTCCTCCGTAAGGCCGTCGGCGGCCCTCCGGGTCGCGCCGCGGATCCGCTCGAAGGCGTCGACGAGAATTGCACCTGTGTCCACGCCGCTCCGTTACGGAGCGTCGGCAAAGACCTCGACGAGGGTTTTGGTGAACGCGGGCAGATCGTCGGGTCGGCGGCTGCTCACGAGCACGTTGGGACCATTGGTGTCGACGCGCACTTGCTCGTCGACCCACTCGGCGCCGGCATTTGTGAGATCGGTCTTGAGACTCGGCCAGCTCGTGATCGTCCGGTCGCGAATTGCGGCCGCTTCGATCAACGTCCACGG
>JAUZEI010000318.1 GCA_030839105.1 Actinomycetota bacterium | reverse complement strand
AGGTCTGATCGGTCGTCACCGTCAGACCGCCGGCGTTCGTGCTGCGCGCGCGGAAGTGATACGTGGTCATGGGCGTCAGACCGGTCAGCGTCTGCGAGTGCCCGGTCGACGCCACCGCGTCGGGCGCGGTCGTCGTGCCGTAGGAGATCGACGTCCCGTACTCGACCTGGCCGATGGCGGCCGAGTCGGTGTTCCAGGTGATCGTCGCGCCCGTCGTCGTGATGTTGGAGACGGCGAGCCCGCTGATGACTGGCGGATTGTTCGCGGGCACCGTGGTGGTCGTCGTGGTCGGAGCGACGGTGGTGGTCGTCGTCGGCGCCGTCGTGGTCGTGCTGGTCGGCGGCACCGTCGTTGTCGTTGTCGTGGTCGTGGTGGTCGTCGGCGGCACGGTGGTGGTCGTCGTGGTCGTGGTCGTCGGGATCGTCGTAGTGGTCGTGGTTGTGGTCGGCGCGACGGTGGTGGTCGTCGTCGGAGCCGTCGTGGTCGTCGTCGTCGTGGGCGGCGGCGTCACCGATGCGGTGATCTCGACCGCGGCGAGGTTGAAGCGGTCATTGGTCGGCGACGAATCCGCGAGTGCGACGGTCGCGCCCGTCGCGGCGACCGGCGCCTGCGTTCCCTGCGACCACATCGTGTCGCCCGACGTGCTGTCGATCCATTGATGCGCGATGGCTTGTCCGGTGACCGGGACGTGCGCGATCGCATTGTCCCAATCGATCCCAACCCCGTAGACCAACGATCCCGGTGCGGTCGTGACCAACGAGACGCTCGGCGCGGCGTGCAATACCGATGCGCCCGCCGATGCCCCCACCCCGGCCGCGTTCGCGAACGCGACGACGGTCAACGAGAGGTCGAAGCCGGTCTTGCCCAGCGTCGCGCTGAAGGTGGCGTTCGTCAGGTTGCCGTTGGCGCGCGCCGACCACACTTCGGCGACTCCGGGTTGCGCACCCTGATTACGGGCCCGCGTCCAGGTGAGTCCTCCTCCCGAGACGGTCGCGGTCTGGCCGAGGGCCGCGGGGCCGTCGGCGCCGACGAACGCGACGAGGAGATCGTTCGCGTTCGAAGCCGTGAGCCCGGGCGTGGTCACGGTGCTCTTGCCGTCGGCGAACACCTGGGCTTCGGCGGAGAGCGTCGCAACTGATCCGTTCGAGACCGTCACGGTGACGGGTTGCGAAGTCGCGACGGCACCGGTCGAGTCGGTGACCTTCGCCGTCAGCGTGTGCGGACCGTTCGTCGCGGATGCGGTGTTCCACGTCGTCTGGAACGGCGGCGTGGTGACGGTTCCGCCGAGGGGCTGACCGTCGAGCAGGAACTGCACGCCGGTGATGCTGTTCGACGACGAGGCCGAAGCCGTCACGTTCACCGAACCGCCGACATTCGCGTTGGCGGCGGGCGACACGATCGAAACCGAAGGCGGTGTGACCGATCCGCTCCCGCCGACCGAGAGCATCGACGCGACCGACGGCACGCCCTGGGCGTCGAGAACGAACAACATGTAGTGACCGGGCGGCGCCAGCGCGGAGTTGGCCGGGCCCTGCACGGAGATGGAGCCGCTGCCGGGACTCACGGTCAGCGGCAGGCGGCGCTGGTTGAAGTCCTCGGTGTGGGTGTCGCTGCCGAGGTCGACCAGCACTGCCGATGAGATCGACGCCGCGTCGGGCGTCTGCACGGTAAACGGCTGGCCGTAGCTCAGGCTCGCCGGCGCGGCGCTGATCGTGGGCCGCGCCCCCTTGAACAGATACGGCGGCGAGTAGTACTGCGCGGTGAAGTGATCGGGATTGCCGTTGAAGCGCCCGCCGCCGGCAACGAGCACCCGGCCGTCGGGCATCAGCAGCGTCGAGGAGTGATAGATGCGACCGTCGATCATCGGCGGTACCTGGGTGAACGCTTCGGTCGACGGGTTCCACAGCTCGTCGACGAGTTGCTGGTTCGCCGTCTGCTGGCTCGCGACGTTGGCGCCGCCCACGATGAACGCCTGGCCGTCGGGCAGCACGGTCGTGGAGTGCATGTAGCGCGTCTTCGCCATCGGCGAGACGGAACGCCACGCCGGGTTGGCAACCGTCGCATCGAGCACGGAGGCACCGGTGAACGCGGGGTTGCTCTCGCTCGCAGTGTTGCCGCCGCCGGTGTAGAGGATCTTGCCCGGCGCGTAGAACGCGGCCGAGCCGTTGACGTGGCTCGCGGCACCGGGCACGGGTGTCCACCTCTGAGCGTTGACATCCATGATGAACGCGGCGCCGGTCTTACCGGCGACGACGAGCACCCGACCGTCGGGCATCACCGAGGTCAGCGGGTACTCCTCTTCGTGCACCTCGGGTGTCGAGATCCCGGTGAGCAACGTCCATGTGTTCGTGGCGGGGTCGTACACCTCGGGCGTGTCGGCCCAGCGGCCCGAGGTCGTCATACCGGAGATGACGAGCACGCGCCCGTCGGGCAATGTCGTCGCACTCGGGTACCAGCGCGGGAAGTGCATGTCGGCGACGCGCGTCCACTGATTGTTCGCGGGATTGAAGATGTTCGCGTCGACGATGCCGGTCTCGGTGAACCCGGTCCCTTGATCGTGTCCGCCCGCGACGAGGACGCGACCGTCGGCGAGTTGGGCGTGTCCCGAGCAGAACAGGCCCGACGCGGTGGTCACGTCGGTGAACGCCTGCGAGGACGGATTCCAGACGACGGCCTTGGATGGTGTTTCCCAACCGTCCCACAACAACACGTTGCCGTTCGGCAAGAGCGACGAGTGCACCGCCACCAGCGGCCAGTTGTTGAGTGAGCCCCACTGACCGACCTGATTCGGCGGCGGCTGCGACGGTGACGTGGTCGTGAACGACGCGACCGACGACGTGCTCAGCTGTTGCGACGCGTCGGCGCTCGCAACCTGGAAGAAGTACTGCGTGCCCGCGAGCAGCCCGCCGATCGTGACCGAGTGGCCCGTCGTCAACGCCGCGTCGAGCGGACTCGACGTGCCAAGTTGCGCGGTGGGTCCGTACGCCACCTGCGACGTGGCGGCGACATCGGTCGTCCACGTGATCGTCGCGCCGTTGTTCGTCGGCGCGGCGGCAACCTGGCTGAGAGCGGGACCGGGCGCGGCGGCGGTCGCGGCATAGATCGACGCGGGCCCGTCGCTCCAACTCGACGTGCGCGTCCACGTCGTGGGCAGCGATCCGTCGGAGGCCTGACTCGCACTCTCGGAGACGATGGGGCTCCCACAACACTTGTCTCGGTACTTCAGGACGCCGGCGCCGAGCGGCGCGAGCAACGCAAGCCAGTACTGCGTGCCCGAAGCCACCGATACGGACGGCACGGTGGCGGTGTTCCAGCCCGCGTTCGTGACGGAGCCGATGATTCCCTGGGCCAACATCGCGCCGGGGTGTCCGGCCGCGTCGGCGTACATGCCCACGGCGACGCGGGTCGCCGTGGCTCCGGCGTCGACGTAGACGTTGATCTGGCTGACCGTCCCACCCGCCGTCGCCGCGAAGGGGAACGCTTCCGCGACGCCCGCGGGGTTGTAGTCGACCGTCGGCTCGACGGTCGTGTCTCCGACGAGCACCGTCGCCGCCGCGCCGACACTGCGGGTGACGAGTCCGAACACGCCCACGAATCCCGCGAGGGACGCGACTCCAACTCGGAGCGCGAGTGTCCGGCGTGACGCCATTCGATTCCGCCTCTGCGTGTCCCGCACGAGAACCCGCGCTCGGCGGTTCCGCGTGCCCAATAGCCCTACCCGGCCCGGTATCTCGACGAAGGAACTACGCCATCAAGCCGGGGCCCGCACACTACTCTCCGCGCGCAGCCGCCTCCATGAATGCGACACCGGTCACGCGCACCGGCCGCGGGGCCGTGGGATGACGATCCGGGGAAGGCTCCCTCGCCGCCCGGACCGCATCGGGTGCGCCAACAAGAGCTGCAATGTCGGTGATAAGCCCCGAACCGCGCGCGCTGGCACCGGCTTTCGGTCAGGAAGCCGTCAACCGGGAAAATTCACCTCAGCGAGCTGCCCGTTCGCGCCACGGGCGTGCCCGTGATACTGCTGGGGTACTTCTCCGGGAGTCTCCGGAGATCCGGCAGCCGGGCCAAACGCGATCGCGGGCCCGGGCGTGTGAAGGAGCGGATGCCGCGCAGCAACAATGCCCCCGATTCGGCGGGCCGGTGGACGGTCGCACGTCAAGTGAGCCAGTTCACCCTGGCGGGCATCGTGGCAGTCGTGATCGTCGGACTGGCCACCGCGGTCGCGAGCCGGCACGTGGGCGAGCGCGAAGCCATCGTCGACGCGCGCACGAAGACGCTCGCCAAAGCCCAGGGGCTCGTCGAGCCGGCCGTGACGAACGGGCTCCTCACGGCCAATCCCGCCGCCGTACAGAAGGTCGGAACCGTCGTGAAGCGCGACGTGCTCGACGACCAACTGATACGAGTGAAGATCTGGAACCGAGACGGCACGATCGTGTACTCGGACGAGCCCCAGCTCATCGGATCGCGGTACATCCTCGCCCCGGACGATCTCGCCGCGCTCGACGGCGGGGTGATCAAGGCCGACGTCAGCGACCTGTCGAAGCCCGAGAATCGATTCGAGCGCGCGTACGGCAAGTTGCTCGAGGTCTATCTCCCGATTCGCGCGCCCAACGGTCAACGACTCCTGTTCGAGGGCTACTTCCGCTATTCGGCGGTGTCGTCGTCCGGTGCGCGTATCTGGCGGAGCTTCGCACCCATCTCCCTGGGCGCGCTGGTCGCGTTGGAGCTCGTGCAGCTCCCGCTCGCGTGGTCGCTCGCCCGGCGGCTTCGGCAACGACAGCGCGAACGTGAAG
>JAUZEI010000314.1 GCA_030839105.1 Actinomycetota bacterium | reverse complement strand
GCGGCGGTGTCCAAACGAGATCTCATCCGTCACTTCGCGACGATCGCGCCCGTGGTTCTGCCGTATCTCGTCGATCGGCCGCTCAACCTCCATCGCTATCCCGACGGCGCGCTGCGCAAGGGTTTTTGGCAGAAGGCGGCACCGGCGTACGCCCCCGAGTGGTTTCGTCGCTGGCGCAACGACGAGGCAGATCCGGGCGAGAGTGAGGAATACCTCGTCGCCGATTCGGCCGCGAGCCTCGCGTGGCTCGCGAATCACGGCGCCCTCGAGCTGCATCCGTGGACATCACGCATACCCGATGTACATGCACCGACGTACGCGCTGATCGATCTGGATCCGGGGGCGAGGACGACACGTGAGGACCTGTTGCTGCTCGCCCGGCTCCACCGGACCGCTCTCGACCATCTCTCGGTGCACGGCTACCCGAAGGTGACCGGTCAACGCGGTCTCCAGATCTTGATACCGATCGAGCCCGGCCCCACGTTCGACGACACCAGGGCGTGGGTCGAACAGCTCTCGCGAGCCGTCGGCGAGATCGTCCCGGAGCTCGTCAGCTGGTCGTGGCAGAAGGACGACCGCCGCGGCCTCGCGCGACTCGACTACACGCAGAACGCGATCAACAAGACCCTCGTGGCGCCGTACAGCACCCGCCCCGCCCCCGGCGCGCCGGTCTCCGTGCCGATCGATTGGGCCGAGCTGGACGACCCGGACTTCGCGCCCGACCGCTGGACGATCGCCACGATCGGCGAGCGCGTCGCCCGCGTGGGCGACCCGATGGCACCGGCGCTGACCGATCGCCAACAGCTGCCGACCCTGTCGTAGCGCTCCCAGTCGGACGATTGCGCACGACGCGCCGCCAGGTTTGAGGACCGACACGCGCCGGTAAGAGTGGGTGGATGTCGGCGGATGGAATCTTCAGAACATGACGGACCTCCTCGCGGCGCGACCCGGGTCGGGCCCGCGGGATGCGTCTGTCCGGCCGGACGACAGCACTTCGCTGGTACTCGTCGCGCACCGCGGCCCCGTGCGCTTCTCCAAGTCGAAGGACGACGGGCGCTGGATCTCGCACCGCAACGCGGGCGGACTGGTCACCGCCCTCGAAGGCATCGTGCAGGAGGTCGAGCAATCGGTGCGCTGGATCTGCGCGCCCGCGTCGGACGAAGACCGCGTCGTCGCCCGCGCGCAACCGTGGACGCGCTTCTCGCTCGATGCGACCGGATCCGGGACGACGGGGAGTTCGACGTCGGCGAGCTGTCGGGTGCGGATGCTCGACATCGAACGCGCCGCCCACGACGACTTCTACAACGTGATCGCGAACCCGCTCCTCTGGTTCGTGCAGCACGAGCTCTACGAGCAGGCGCCGCCGCAGATCGGCGAGCGGGAACGCCGCGCGTGGCACGACGGATACGTCGAGGTGAATCACTGCTTCGCAGCCGCGCTGCGCGATCCCGCAACCGTTCCCGTCGGGAGCACCGTGATGGTCCACGACTATCACTTCTACCTCGTGCCCGGAATGTTGCGGCCGACCCGTCCCGACCTCTTCATCCAACACTTCACCCACATCCCCTGGCCCCGACCGGAGGCTTGGCGCGTCCTGCCGGCGCCGATGCGCAATGCGATCTTCCGAGGACTGCTGGGGAGCGACATCGTCGGCTTCCACACCGCGGGGCACGTCGACAACTTCCTGCACGGCTGCGAGGACTTACTCGGGCTGCCCGTCGACTACGACGAGGGCGCAATCGAGTTCGACGGCCGCCGCGTCGTCGCGCGCCACTACCCCATCAGCATCAACACCGACGCGTTGGAGAACTTCGCCGCCGCGCCTGAGGTTGCGGAGCGCGCCCGCGAGCTCCAGGCGAACCGGTCGCAGCGGATCGTGCTCCGCGTCGACCGCGCCGATCCGTCGAAGAACATCGTCCGCGGCTTCGAGGCGTTCGCACACATGCTTCGCCGGCACCCGGAGCTGCGCGGTTCGGTGACGTTCCTCGCACTCCTGCAGTCGACGCGCCGCGATGTTCCCGAGTACGTCGACTACATGCGAGCCATCCACGACATCGTGGATGCCGTGAACGCCGAGTTCTCCACGGCGGCGTGGCGTCCCATCGACCTCCGGCTCGTCGACGATCTTGCACTCGCAGTGGCCGCGTACAAGACCTTCGACGTGCTCCTCGTGAACTCGGTCGCAGATGGCATGAACCTCGTCGTGAAGGAAGCGCTGGTCGTGAACGAGACCGGTGGCGCGGTTGTGCTCTCGAAGCGGGCGGGCGCGAGCGACGAGCTCGGTTCGGTCGTCGTCACCGTCGACCCGTACGACGTGCCGGAGCAAGCGGAAGCGATGTACGAGGCGCTGTCGATGCCCGAAGCGACGCGCCGCGACCGACTCGCGATCGCGGCCGATATCGTGCGGAGCAACAACATGCAGAAGTGGCTGCGGCATCAGCTGAGCGACATCGGCATCGCGCGCGAGCCACTCGCGACCTGAGAACCTCAGACCGGGAGAACAGAACCACCGCGGGCCTTCAGGGCAGCACCATCAGTGCGACCGGCAGGTCGCGCAGCGCATCGGCCACGCGAATCTCCGTACCGGCCGGGTCGGGAAGCACGAGCGTGGAGTCGCCCCACGCATCCGTCCCGACCGGCCACTGGCCCGCCTTCGTGATTTGCGTCGGGAGTCGCGGTGCGATGGCAACTGCCCACCTGTCGCCCAGGTGCCGGGCGAAGGCGAGCACGTTCTCGGGTCCCTCGACCGGCACCAGCTCGCCGCGTGCGAAGAGCTCCGGAAAGGCACGTCGCGCCCGCAATCCGCTCGCCGTCACGTACATCTTGATCGCGCCCGAGCGCCAGTCGCGCAGCAGTTCGTCTTCGCCTACCGGTTCGGGACCGTCGAGTCGATCGAGTACGCGGGCACGCGCGGCGAAGTCGATCGGGCGGCGATTGTCGGGATCCACGAGCGAGAGATCCCATAGCTCGCAGCCCCGGTAGATGTCGGGCGTTCCCGGCATGGCGAGCTTCCACGTGAGCGCCGAGAGCGAGTTCAACGCGCCGAAGAAGAGCACCTCGTCGACCAACCGGCCGAACGGCTCGTGCAGGAGGCGACCGTCGTCGGCGATCGTGCGGTCGGCGAGATCGATGACGCGCCGCTCGTGTTCCTCGTCGGGAGCGAACCAGTTGGATTTGTCCTTGGCTTCCCGGAGTGCCTTCGTCAGGTACTCCGCCATCCGCGTACGGAACGCGGGCAGTTCCTCGGTCGACAACGGCCACGCGCCGAGCAGCGACTGCGCGACGAACCTCGACTCGACCGCGGTCACGTCGGATGCGGGCTCGACCAATTCGCGCCAGCGGTCGAGGCCGACGGCGAACGCCGTGGGACGTTCGGAGAGGACGCAGAGGCGAGCCCGGACGTCTTCGCTTCGTTTCGAATCGTGGGTACTCGTGCCGATCAGGCCGCGGTAGCCGTCGGCGAGCTGGTGGAAGCGATCGATCGCGTCGCGCGCGGTCCACCCCGGATCGCCGCCGACCTCGTTCTGGGCGAGCAATGCCGGATAGCGATAGCAGGCCGTGTCCTCGTGACCCTTGGCCATCACCGGACCGGTCAGCTGTTGCCACCGGGTGGAGAGCTCGGAGCGCGGGTCTGCGAGCAGGCGCGCGTGGAGTTTCTCCGCTGTCCGGGGATCGACGCCCGCGCTCGCCCGCGCAAAGCACTTCTCGTCCTCGGGCGAGTCACGATAGGTGCGGTAGACCTCGAGGCCGAGGGTTACGACGCGCAATGCCGCCAACAGCTCGTCGTGGCCGAGCAGCTCGCGCAGGCGAGTCCATTCCGGCTGGAACAGTCGATCGAGCACGTAGGCCTTACTCGCGTACTCGACCTCGGGGAACGGCATGCCGCCGTTCTCCGCGAGCAGAGCGGCCTCGAGCTGTTCGCGACCCGCGGGATCGATCGAGAGCCCCGTCAACGCGTCGCCGGCTTCGTAGCCGGTC
>JAUZEI010000272.1 GCA_030839105.1 Actinomycetota bacterium | reverse complement strand
GCTTCACCCCCGGGATCTGACGACCCGACGGCCGGTCACGTCTCGGGTTCGTCGTCCTTGTTCAACGCCTTGTTCCACCACGACTCGCCGTCGACAGGCGCGTCCGGTTCGGGCCCGGGCGGATCGTCGGCGGGAGGCGGCGGAGCCGGAGTCGTCGACGGTGGGGGCGGTGTGGGCTCGGCCCAACCCGGTGTCTGCTCGGGCGACGACGGAAGCGGCGATCCCCAAGTGGGAGGCGCGGATTCTGCGGTCGGCGGCGCGCCCCAGCCGGGAGGGCTCGTCGGGGGCGGGGCACCCCAAGTCGGTTGGGGCGGGGGCGGCGCGGACCAACCGCCGGGCGGGGATGGCGGCCCGCCGTACGGGGCCGCGGGTGGCGCGCCCCAGCCGGGCGCGCCCTGGGGTGCGCCGCCGGGCGGAACCCATCCCGCCGGGCCGGGTTGGCCGTACGCGCCGTACTGGTCCGCCGCGGCCGGGCCGAGCACCGGGCGGCCGACGTCGGCGAGCGCGACGACGTACGTGCCCGCCGCCATGTCGCCCACCCGACGGTGCGGATGTGTGAGCGACGCGGTGAGCAGCCCCACGACGAAGCAGAGGTTGTCGACGAAGATCAGCAGGATCCAGCGGAGCAGTACCGAACCGAACCCGGCCTTTCGGCCCTGCGCATCGACGACGCGCAGACCCATGATGAGCTTGCCGATACTGGCACCGACGACGGCCTGGAGCACGACGAGGTCGAGGATGTTCGCAAGGGCCCCGATGCCGTAACCGAGGGCGATGCCGGAGCCCTTCCAGACGTAGACGCGCGAGCCGATCTGGACGCACGAACCGCTGAGGCCACCGGCCCGCAGACTTTCGCACGCGTGCGCCGGAGCGCTCGTGTACACCTGATCCTTCGTCACGGCGAAGACTGCGATGCCGATTCCGGCCAGGAGCAGGAAGTCGATGACGTACGCGACGATGCGCCGGCCCATCACGTTGGTGGGATCGCCCTGCAGCGGCATTCCGTAGGCCATATGCCGTCGATTCTCCCCTACCGCGCGCCCGGAACGGGCGGATGCCGAAAAGTGTCCTCTGGTACCTTCGGCCGATCGCGGGCGTAGTTCAGCGGCAGAACATCAGCTTCCCAAGCTGAGAACGCGGGTTCGATTCCCGTCGCCCGCTCTGGTGTATCTGCGCAGGTCAGGGCATACCCGGGCAGACAGCCGACGAACGAAGGCGCCGGTCAAAACGCTCCGTCGCGCGCTTATCGCGCGGAGCCCGCCTCGCGGACCGGTTCGGCGTACTGAACGAGATCACCGAGGCCGGGTGTCACGACTGACGGCGGGGACGTTTGGCCCACCTCGCACGCCGAAATCGGAGTAGCGCCTGACGATTCGGATGCCGCTCGAGCCCGCACCGATTGCTCGCTCGGACCCGCAACGCCACCACCGTTCTCAATCAGGCAGTCGTCGCGCTGGCGTAGCGGGACTGGGCGTTCGATTCCGCGACACGCAACGGGCAACGGGCAACGGGCCATTCACGCGCGGTGAGCCCATCGAGGGCACTGCGCGTGCACACGTGCGGGGAAACCCCGCGTTCGTCGGTTGAAGTCCCGCGGTCTCGACCCGAGACACCGCAATACCTAGGTGTCCGCTTCACTGAGCCTGGGGGCTGACGATCGGAGTCCGTCGCCGACGTGGTGTTGCAGCGCGGGACCACGAGCGCGAAGGACGCACCGAAGATGCGAAATCGAGTCGCAGGGCTCTCAGTGGCTCTTTGTGCAATGCTCGCTACTGCCGCGTGTGCGACGGCGCTCGCCGCGTCGGCCGGCGCAACGTCGTCGGTCAGTCTGACGAAGGACGTGACCGTCGCCGCGCCGCCCAGCGGCTCGTTTGCGGGCGCAGGTTCCGGCGATGGCTGGGACGTGTTGTTCTATCAAGATCGAGCGTTCAACGTCTTCCATCACGATTGGCAGTTCCACATCGACTGCCACCTGCAGTCCGACGGGTCTCACTGCGACACAGTCGACGGCGTCTCCCCTTGGCCCAAGACCGTCTCGTCCAGTGACCCGGTGAGCGGCTTCACAACGCCCGCGCATGCATCGGGCTGGGTCGATTCAGACACCGGTCGGCTGTACGGCTGGACCTCCCGGACATCGGACGGGACTGGCGGCGTCGTCTGCGCGGATCTCACCACGTCCGCATCGAATCCGTACTGCGGGTTCACTCCGTTGACCGATCCTGGTGCGAACCCCGAAAGTGATACAACCGCGATGGGTAGCCGCGCCGTTGTCAACGGCGAGATGTTCGCGTACGACGCCAGCATCCAGAAGATCGTGTGCTTCTCCACGGTGACGGATCAGGCGTGCGCGGGTCAGCCGTACGACCTTGCGCTCGGCGGAATCGATCCGATGACCGCCGGGTGGAGCGACAACAGCACAATCTCCACCGGCGAAGAGGTATTCGTCCACGTCAACGACAACAGTGGGACGGGCGGCGTCATCACCTGCTTCGATCCGCAGGCCAAGGCGGCGTGCGCAGGGTCGTGGCCGCAACTGGTGACGACGGGCTATCCGTCGCTGGCCGGCAACTGGAACGTCGGCGCACCGTTCCCGTATCTCTCCACGACCGGCTCGGTCATCGGTGTCTGCCTGCCTTACAGCGGGGTCATACCGTGCTGGGAGCTGACGGGCGCGTTGATGACGACGCCGAACTCGCTCGTCAGTGCAGTCGTCGGCAGTGACATGTGGAACGATGGAACGACGTACGGGACACGAGTCTTCGTCCCGACCGGCGAAGTGGGCGGTCCTCGGGCTGACGCCGTCTCGTGTTACGACTTCGCAACCGATGCGGCGTGCCCGAACTTTCCGATCCAGACCGACGGTCAGACCTACCTCTATACCGTCACGCCCGACCCGATCCGTTCGGGATGTATGTGGATCAACGCGGACTCGTCCGACAGCACGTACTCACAGATTCGCACCTTCGACGCCTACGACGGAAGCTCGGGCTGCACGGATCGAGTTCATGTCACGAGCAGCGTCGTCATCCCCGACACTGCGTGCACCGCGCTCGGCTGGACCAGCATTCAAGTCCTCGACCCAACGCGCAGCGCCTACCCGTCGGCAACGATCTCACTCGCCGGCGCGGACGGGGCCGCCGTCGCGAACGGCTCCAACCTCGGGGTCGACGCAAACGGAGCGGTGGATCTGACCGGCTTGACGATCCCGGACCTCGTGGTATTCACCGTGAACTTCACCACCCCGACCTTCAGCGGCAACGGAGTCATCATCCGCTTCACGTGGACCTCGCCGAACTCCGGGACGTGCACCGACAACGCGACCCGTGTGCCCGATGCGCCGGCGATCGTCGCTGTCACACCCGACTCCAACTCGGCCGGCCTCTCGGTGACATTCACGCCGCCCGGGAGTCCGGGCACCTCGCCGATCACGACCTACCGCTACTCGACCGACGGCGGCGTCACCTGGCACGAGCGAGCCGACGGCGGCGGCCCGGCCGGCCCGGTGCGGATCACCCACCTTTCCTCGGATGGCACCGCACTGACCGACGGAACGAACTATCCGATCGTCATCCGCGCAGTCAACGGCGCGGGCACCGGACTTCCTTCGAATACCGTGAGCGCACAGGCCGTCGTGTCCGAACTGCTGAGCGCCGCAACATCGGTGTCCGCGTCGACCGGCACTACAAACGACGTCGCGCCGGTCTATATCGCCGGGTTTGCCGGCGGCGTCACGGTCAACGTCTCGACGACCATTGGAACGATCTCAGTCGTCCCGAACGGTGGGCTCAGCACGACGTGCAACCCCTGCTCTGGAGCCGCAGTGTCGTTCTCCGGTTCGCAGAACGCCGTCAATGTCGCCCTCGCGACGCTGGCCGAGATCGCACCTGGCGCCGCCGGTACAGGAACGATCTCGGTGACGGTCACGAGAGACGGCGACACCTCTCCGTCGCAGTCCGCTCAGATCGCCGTTACCGTCAGCGTCCCGCGACTTGCGACACCGACCGCGCCCACGATTGATGCCGTGTCGACGTCAATCATCGCCCTCTCATTCGTCTCGGTCGCCCATGCGACGTCCTTCACAGCGCGGGTATACGCAAGTAACGGTGTCACGCTCGTCGGGGTGCCGCACGCAAACTTTGTCGCCGGCGATCTCGTCAACGGACTCGATCCCGCTACGACGTACAGGTTCACTGTGACCGCGATCGGCGACGGTGCGAACTACGCCGACTCCCTCGAAAGTCCAAAAGGCCCCGGGACCACCCTCACGCCCGTCGTTCCAACACCGAACTGTGGAACGCCACGCCCCGGACAACAGATGCCCAACGGCTCGGGAACGCTGTACCGCTCCCTCGCGGACGGCACACTCGGAACTGCCCCCCGCTACGACGGCACCCGCGACCGGCTACGACAGCCCATGTTCGATGCCGTCCCGACTTCGACCGGCCGCGGGTCATGGACGCTGGCTCACGACGGCGGCGTCTTCGCGGCCGGCGACGCTCCCTTCGCGGGTTCCCTTGCACTCCATCGATTGAACGCACCGGTGGTCGCGATCGTCGGCACCCCCTGCGGGCACGGCTACGACATTCTCGGAGCCGACGGCGGCGTGTTCTCCTTCGGGGACGCCTCGTTCCACGGCTCGATGAGCGGCACTCCCCTCAACAAGTCGATGGCCGGCATCGCAACAACGTGCAGTGGCAACGGCTATTACACCGTCGCTACCGACGGTGGCGTCTTCACCTTCGGCGACGCAAGATTCCACGGATCCATGGCCAACCTCGCGCT
>JAUZEI010000251.1 GCA_030839105.1 Actinomycetota bacterium | reverse complement strand
GCTTCGACGACGCGCTGCACCTCGTGCGCGAGCTGGGGGAGCGGGGCGGCGTGACCGTCGTCAACTCCATAAACCCGTTCCGCATCGAGGGCCAGAAGACCGCCGCCTTCGAGATCTGCGACGCGTTGGGCGAAGCGCCCGACGTGCACTGCATCCCCGTCGGCAACGCCGGCAACATCACCGCGTATTGGAAGGGCTACGGCGAGTACGCAACCGACGGCATCGTCACCAAGCGCCCGCGCATGCTCGGCTGGCAGGCGTCGGGATCCGCGCCACTCGTCCACGGCGAGCCCGTCGCGCATCCCGAGACCATCGCAACCGCAATTCGCATCGGCAATCCCGCCAGCTGGGAAAGCGCGATCGCGGCGCGCGACGAGTCGGGTGGTCACATCGGGGCGGTCACCGACGCCCAGATCCTCGACGCGTATCGCATGCTCGCGTCGCAGGAAGGCGTCTTCGTAGAGCCCGCGTCGGCGGCGTCGGTCGCGGGCCTCTTGCGGGCGGCCGCGGAGGGTCTCGTCGAGCGGGATGAGACAATCGTGTGCACGGTCACCGGGCATGGGTTGAAGGACCCCAACCGGGCGATCGCGCAGATCGAGGCCAGACCCGCTGTGGAAGCGTCGGTCGACGTGGTCGTGGAGGAGCTCGGACTCTGATCCGAGGTGCACTCGGGCAAGACACGGAAGGCAAGTGGAATCCGCAATGACGAGGAAGCGATGGATTGCAGGCCTCGGTGCGCTCGGCATCGTGATCGCGGCGGCGCTCACGACCGCGGCCGTGGTGCGCGGCGGCGGTGATCACCGGGCCGACGACTCTCCGCTACTGCAGGCGCCCACGACCGCGTCGGCGACCACGCCGCACACGACGCTGCCCACCACGACGCCGAAGCCGACGACGACCACCTTCGATGTCAGCCGGCTTCCGCACCCCTTGCCCCCGCCCGGTGATCCCTACGCAGCGGGACCGATCACCCAGTTGGGTTCGATCGAGATCCCGAAGATCGGTCTGCTCCACGCGGTCTTCGAAGGCATCACTCTCACCGTGATCGATCACGGGCCGGGGCACTGGCCCGGCTCTGCGTTGCCGTGCCGGCGCGGCAACGCGGTGTTCCCCGGGCACCGCGTCACGCACACGCATCCGTTCCTGAACCTCGATCTGCTCTCCCCCGGCGACCGGATCATCTTTCACATGCCCGGACGCGACTGTGTCTACAAGGTGTCCGGAACACAGATCGTGCAACCCACGGCCCTTTCGGTGACCGACCCGACCGTCACGCCGACGGTCACGCTGATCGCGTGCCATCCGAAGCACAGCGCGGCGCAGCGCATCGTCGTCAAGGGCGCGCTCATCGCAGAAATCCCGGTGAAGTCCTAGGCTGCGACGCATGAGCAGACCGGTTGCATTGATCACCGGCGCGTCGGTCGGAATCGGCGAGCAGTTCGCCCGCCAGTTGGCCGAGCGTGGTCACGACCTCGTCCTCGTCGCCCGTGACGCGGCGCGTCTCGAAGCGCTCGCCAAGGAGATCGAAGGCGGAAGCGGCGCGCATGCAGAGGTGTTGCCGGCCGACCTCACCGACGCCGGTCAGCTGGCCTCGGTCGAGGCGCGGGTCGGCGTCGTCGACGTCCTCGTCAACAACGCGGGCTTCGGAACGTTCGGTTCCTTTCACACCCTCGATGTCGATACCGAGACGCGCGAGATCGATCTCAACATCATCGCCCTCGTGCGCCTCACGCATGCCGCTGCGAGTGCGATGGCAGAGCGCGGGCGCGGTGGCATCCTGAACGTGTCGTCGCTTGCCAGTTTCCAGCCGGGCCCGTCGAACGCGACCTACAGCGCGACCAAGGCATTCGTCACGTCATTCACGGAAGCCGTGCACGAAGAGTTGAAGGGCACGGGAGTTTCCGTCACCGTTCTCTGTCCGGGGTTCACGCATACCGAGTTCCAGGAGCGCGCCAACGCGCCCGCGGGTGATGTGCCCGGCTTCATGTGGCAGGAGGCGCCCGAGGTTGCCCGCGCCGGCCTCGACGGTCTCGCGAAGAACCGCGCCGTCGTCATTCCCGGCACCGCGAACAAGGTGATGGGAAACCTGTCCGCTGTCACCCCGCACGCGATCACGCGCCGAATCGGCGCCGTCGTGCTGAAGCGCGCGACGACGTGACGCGTCAGCGCGCCGTTATACGGAACACCGTGCCGGCGCGCCCCACTGCGTAGATCTCGCCGCTCGGATCCTCGCCGAACGTCGTGAGCATGGACACCGTTTCATCGAGGTCGCGCCGGGCGACGACGCGCCCATCGACCGCGACCACACCTACGAGGTTTTGACGACAGTCGTCACCGAAGACGTACACGCCGCGCAACGTCGGGATGGCGCGGCCCCGGTACACGTAGCCACCGACGATCGCGCAGTTGCCGACGGAGTGGCTCGTTTCGAGCAGCGGATCACGCGCGCCGGCGGGCGCGGTTCCGTTGAAGTCGTGCGCGCCTTCACGATCGCTCCAACCCCAGTTGATCCCCTTGGCTCCGGCGCGGGCGAAATCGACCTCTTCGTATTCGTTCTGGCCGACATCACCGATCCACACGTCGCCCGTCGCGCGGTCGAAGGAGAAACGCCACGGATTGCGCAGTCCCCACATCCAGGTCTCGGGACGCGTTCCCGGCTGCCCGACGAACGGGTTGTCGGCGGGAACCGAGTACGGCGCACCGCCCGCCGGCGCGGGATTGATGCGGAGGATCTTCGACAGGAACGAGCTCTTGTTCTGACCGACACGCATCGGATCGCCCTCGCTACCGCCGTCGCCGAGCCCTAGGTAAAGCATTCCGTCGGGACCGGTGACGACCTCGCCGCCCTTGTGGTTGGAATAGGGCTGTTGCACCACGAGCACTTGCCGGCGCGACGAGGCCGACGCGACGTCGCCTTGCATCGTGTACTCGTCGACGTGGGTGTCGTCGTCGGGGTCGGTGAAGTCGACATACAGCTTGGAACCGTCCCGAGAGAACGTGATGCCGAGGAGTCCTTCCTCGTTGCCGTGCGACAACGGCCCGATGGTGAGCAACGGCGTGGGCGACAACGTGCCGTCCGCGGAGACCACTCGGATGCGACCGGTCTGCTCGGCCACGAACATGCGCGAATCGTGCGCACGCCACGCGAGGGCGACGGGACTGTCGAGCCCGGACACGACTGCAGTGGTCGTGATGCGCACCGCGGCGAGGTCGGGTGCTGCGGGGTTGCGAGTGGTTGTCGTGAGCGTCGGTGCGGCGCTCGTCGGAGGGATCGGCGCGGTACCGGTCGTCGTCGAGGACGATCCGCTACTGCACGCGGTGAGCACGAGGGCACCCACGAAGAAGGACGAGTGCCGCACGCCGGCAGGTTATGACGCCGAAGCGTCGCGCCCGGATCGGTACTTCGATCGGACGCGTCGGTCGACCGGCCGAGACGGCGCGCCCGTATAGTGCGCGGCGATGAAGTACGTCGTGTTCGTTCCCGACGGTTGCGCCGACGTCCCGCTTGCCGAGCTCGGTGACCGGACGCCGCTCGAAGTTGCGCGCATGCCCCGCCTGGAGGCGCTCGCCGCCAAATCCGAGGTCGGCCGGGCGGCCGTCATCCCGGAGGGTCTGCCTCCCGGGAGCGACGTCGGCAACATGTCGATCCTCGGTTTCGACCCCGCCGAGTACCACACGGGTCGGGCGCCGATCGAGGCCGCCGCGATGGGGGTCGAGATCGGTCCTGACGAGATCGCATATCGATGCAACCTCGTGACCCTCTCCGACGACCCCGTCCCGATCATGGTCGACTTCGCGGCCGGGCATCCGACGAACGCCCAGAGTCACGCGATCGTCGCCGCGCTCGACGAGGAGCTCGGTCGAGGCCGCGACGGCGTGCGCTTCCACGCCGGCGTCGAGTATCGCCACCTGTGCGTTGTGCCGCGGGGTTGGACCGACGTCGAGTGCACACCGCCGCACGATCTCACCGGGCGGGCCGCGGTCTTTCCGCACGGCGCGTCGGCGCCGGCAGTGAACGACCTGATGAATGCCTCGCGTCGCGTCGTCGGCGAGACCGCGACTTCGGTCGGATCGGTCGCCACGCAGATCTGGTTGTGGGGCCAGGGCGTGAAGCCTGCGTTGCCGTCGTTCTCGGCGACGTACGGAGTCGACGGTCGTATGTCGTCGGCGGTCGACCTCGTGCAGGGTCTGGGTGTGTTGACGGGAATCGAGGTCGTCGACGTTCCGGGGGCGACCGCCGGCTTCGACAACGACTACGGCGCGCAAGCGCGTGCATGTATCCGTTCGCTCGACGACCGCGACCTCTTCGTGTTGCACATCGAGGCGACCGACGAGGCCGGCCACCAGGGGCGCTCCGACATCAAGGTCGATGCGCTCGAGCGGTGGGACGCCGACGTCATCGGTCCGATCCTCGACGCGCTCGCCGCCGCGGGTGAGCCCTACCGGATCCTGCTGATGCCCGACCACGCAACGCCCTGCGACACGAAGACGCACAGCGCCGAGCCCGTGCCGTACCTCCTCTTCGACTCGCAAGCGGAGGCGGCGGGTGGCGTGTACACCGAGCCCGCCACCGCGCAGTGCGCGCCGGTTCCGGGGCATTCGTTGATGGGTCGCCTCGTCGGGACGTGAGTGTCCCGGGTCGACCTTCGGTATCGACTCAGGAATCGAATCAGTCGGCCGAATGTACGAGGGGAGCATGCGTCCGAAGCGCACCGGGGTATAGGGTGTGTGCGATCCCTCGAGACCTCGACCCGAGAGCGTTTCTCGGCGGTGGGGGCCGGGTCGCCTCACTTTTTCTTCAGTTCGGCACGTTCGGGGAAATCGTGCGAGACCTTCCGAGGGCTTCGTCAGCAGGCGCCGCAGTGCCACGCGTCGGCTCTTGGCAACACGGATCAACAGATCACTCCGGCCGCTGAAGGCAGAGCCACAGCCGGGTCGGTAGGAGCAGGACATGACGGAGACCTTCGACCGTTCACAACTGGACGGGAAGGATCGCGAACAACTTTCGGAGATCGCTTCCGCTCTCGGCGTGAAGTCGGTCAGCCGGATGCGCAAGGCCGACCTGGTCGAGGCGATCGTCGGCGCGGCCAAAGCCGGTACGAACGGCGCGGAGAAGCCGGCGCCGCGCAAGGTGCGGTCCAGCCGGAGCGCGGGCACTGACGATCTCGCCGGCATCGCCGACGAGGAGAACGCACTCGCCACGAGCGACGGGGCGGCGGACGAGATGGCGCTCATCCGCCCCCGCCGAAGCGCCGGTGCCGGTCGCGAAGGCACCCGGGACCGGGGCGTCGAGGACGAGCCGTCGTCGAACGGGCATGGAACGGTTGCCGACACGGCGGCCGACGACCGCACGCAGACCACCCAGTCGGGACGCGGTGGTTCGGAATCCGGCGCAGGCGCAGGATCCCCCGGATCGGCCACACCGATCGACCGCGACCGCGACTCCGACTCCGACACCGACGGGGGAGCACACGACACCGACTCCGACACCCGCGATTCCGATTCGGGTTCGGGTTCGGGCGATCGCTCGCAGACCGGCCAACAGCAATGGCGCGAGGATGACGGCTCGGCGAACAAGCGCCGCCGCCGGCGTAGGGGCCGCGACCGGGAACGCCCGGGTGACGGCCGCGTCGAGCGTGAGGGTCGGCCCGATCGGCCCGAGCGGGTCGAGCGCAGCGGCGACGACTACAACGGCGACCTCATCGAGATCGAGGGTCTGCTGGATCTGCGCGACGAGGGCTACGGCTTCCTGCGCGCCTCCGGTTATCTCGCGGGCCGCAACGACGCGTACGTGTCGGCATCGCAGGTGCGCCGATTCGGGTTGCGCAAAGGCGATCACGTCAAAGGTGCGACGCGACCGCCCGCGAGCAGCGAGAAGTATCCGGCGTTGGTGCGGGTCGACCTCGTCAACGACGTCTCGATCGACGAAGCGCGACACCGCGTCCGGTTCGAGGACCTCACGCCGTTGTTTCCGGACTCCCGGCTGAAGCTCGAGCTCGCCGACAACCCGGCCGAGATCACCGGTCGCATCATCGACCTGATCGCGCCGATCGGCAAAGGTCAGCGCGGGATGATCGTGTCGCCCCCCAAGGCGGGCAAGACCACGATCATCAAACAGATCGTCTACTCGATCGAGCGCAACAATCCCGAGTGTCACGTGATCGTGCTGCTCGTCGACGAGCGCCCGGAAGAGGTCACCGACATGCGGCGCCACGTAGTGCGCGCCGACGTCGTGGCCTCGACCTTCGACCGTCCGTCCGACGAGCACTGCCACATCGCCGAGCTCACGATCGAACGGGCGAAGCGCCTCGTCGAGATGGGCCGCGACGTCGTCATCATCCTCGACGGCATCACGCGTCTGGCCCGGGCCTACAACCTGGCCGCGCCGGCCTCGGGCCGCATCATGTCGGGCGGCATCGACGCAGGCGCGCTGTATCCGCCCAAGAAATTCTTCGGTGCGGCACGCAACGTCGAGGAGGGGGGATCGCTCACGATCCTCGCCACCGCGCTCGTCGAGACGAATTCGAAGATGGACGAGCACATCTTCGAGGAGTTCAAGGGCACCGGAAACATGGAGCTGCGGCTCGACCGGCGTACCGCTGACAAGCGCATCTACCCGGCAATCGACGTCGAGCAGTCGAGCACGCGCCACGAAGAGCTCTTGTTCGACCGTCACGATCTACAGCAGATCTGGAAGCTCCGTCGGGTGCTCGGTGCGCTCGAGGGCGGTTCCGGGCTCGAGTTGCTGATCGACAAGCTCCGCAGCACCAAGAGCAACGCTCAATTCCTCACCGAGATCGCCAAGGCCCCGACGGGAATGGGAACCTGAGAGAACGGGTTGGACTGCATTCCGAACGCATCGGGCCCTCGCTCCACCCGGCGAACTGCCCCTAGACTGGATTGATCATGAAGACCGAGATTCACCCCGACTACGTCGAGTGCAAGGTGCACTGTTCCTGCGGGAACGAGTTCGTCACCCGCTCGACCGCTTCCGAGCTCCGGGCCGAGCTCTGCTCCGAGTGCCACCCCTTCTACACGGGCAAACAAAAGCTCGTTGACACCGGTGGACGCGTCGAGCGCTTCCAGCGTCGGGCCGCGAAGGCCAAGACCAAGAAGGCGTAGCACCCAATGTCCCGAGCCGAACCCCGCTACATGGGCGGACAAGCGGTTCTGGAAGGCGTCATGATGCGCGGGTCGTCCACGTGGGCGGTCGCGGTGCGCGATCCCGACGGCGCGATCAAGGTCGACGTGCGCGACGTTCCGGGTTGGGCGGAGCGCTATCGCAACATTCCTGTGCTGCGCGGCATCACGGGCCTCGGCGAATCGCTGGGGCTCGGCTACCGCGCGCTCACGTGGTCGGCGAACCAGCAGGTCCCGCCCGAAGATCGGGTGTCCGAGAAGGTGATGGGCTGGTCGGTCGGAGTGGCGGCTGTCGCGTTCAGCGCGCTGTTCATCGTCCTGCCGGCGCTCGCCGGCAAGTCGTTGGGCCACGCGTTCCACGGCTCGTTCCCGATCGTCGAGGGTGTCGCGCGCCTCGGCATCTTCATCGTCTATCTGCTCGCGATCTCGCGCCTGCGCGACATTCGGCGCGTGTTCATGTACCACGGCGCGGAACACAAGGCGATCGCCGCGTACGAGAACGGCGTGGAGCTCACGCCCGAGACCGCGCAGCAGTTCTCGACCGCGCACGTGCGGTGCGGAACGAACTTCCTGCTGACGGTGATGGTCGTCGCGATCGTCGTGTATTCGGTGATTCCGCGGCCGAATCTGCTCTTCGTCATCGGATCGCGGTTCGTGCTCGTTCCGCTGATTGCGGGCCTGAGCTATGAACTCATCCGGCTGTCGGCGCGCAACATGAATCGCGCGGTAGTGCGGGCCGTGATGCGGCCGGGCTTGCTGTTGCAACGCCTCACGACGCGTCCTCCCGATCTCGACCAGCTCGAGGTCGCGATCACGTCGTTACGGGCCGTGATGACGGCCGAGCAACTGGTCGACGTCGATTCCCGCGTCGGGCTACGCGTGCCCGCGGTCGCGCCCGCCGTCTAGCACTCAGGCGGGCAACGTTGCCGACGCGGTAGCCCACGCGGCGACGGTTGCGCGGAGTGCTGCGGTCTCGAGCACCACGAAGGCGCGGTCGTGCGCAGCGCTGCCGTGCTCGAGCCAGTCGAGTACCGCGTCGACCAGTTGATCGAACAATGCCTGCGCGGCCCACTCCGCGAGCTCCGGCGCGACGAGCGGAGTGACGACCCCGCGCGCCGCGTTGACGGCGACGTCGCGGAGCGAGAGTGCGTACTCCCCGAACTGCGGCTCGCGCGCCGCGTGGCGCCAGAGCAGCCGGAACCCGTCGGGCCATTCGCGCGCCACCTCGAGGAGGGCTCGAGTGCTGCCCTCGGCTTCGAGGCCTTGCGCGATGTTGGCGAGGAAGAGCTCGACCTGGCGCTCGAAGACCTGTTCCAGCACCGCCCGGTAGAGCGACTCCTTGCTCGGGAAGTGGCGGTAGACGATGAGCTTCGTGATCTTCGCCGTTGCGGCGATCTCCTCCATCGACGTGGCCGCGTAGCCGCCATGCGCGAAGGCTTCCGCCGCCGCCTGCAGCACCGCGAGGCGCCGCGCCGGGCTGCGGCGGGGCGGCACGATCTCGACGGGTGCGCCTTGTCCGGCAACGACATCGGCGACCTGGCCCGCGGGCACAGGCGGGCTGGTCCGGGCGCTGGCCACCGTGTAACTCTAGCGTTTACACTTCCGCTGTGAGCAACCTCCAGTTGACGTGGTCCGAGGCCGAGCTCCTTGCCGGCGACGATGTGGCCGAGCCACTCGTCGCCGGGGGTGTTCGTTGCCACGGCGGTTTCACCGACGACGGACGATACGTGTCGCCCCGCACCAAGTACCGCGTACCGGCGACGAAAGCATGGCAGCAGTCGCACCGGGAACTGTTCGGCACCGAGATCCTCCACGCGCCGATCGAGCTGTGGCCCCCGGTCTTCCCGAACGTCGCGCAGACGACGTACCTACTGGGCGAAGGCGTCACCGCACCGACGATCAGTGCGCTCACCCGCATCGGGACCGTCGAGGGGTTCGGCTCGATGATCCGCGCGGTCAACGTCGAAGAGCTGCAACGCCACTTCGCGGAGAGCATCGAGGGAACTGCCGTCGCGCATCTGCAACGCGGATTGTTCGAGGCGCACGCGCGCGACGAAGCCGGCTGGGAGGACGAGGCGGGGCACAAACAGATGTGGTTCGCGGCGCGCGACATCGCGTTCGACGATCCCGTCACCGAGGACATGACGCAGTCGATGCTCGTGCGTATGGGGATCGCGCCCGCCGACGGCAAACCGCCGACGCCCGAGGAGATCCGCCGGAACGCCGAGGCCGTGCGCCGCTTCCCGGATCTCGATCTATCCCTCGAGATGATGGTTCGACGGATGGTCGGTCTCCTGTTCATCGAGGTCTCGGCCTTCCACACGTTCGCGTGGGCCGAGGAAGTGCTGTCCGACACCAATCTCGTCGCGGGCGAGGGTCGCGCCGCCGCAATCGTCAGCTACGTACGCGCCGACGAGACGCCGCACGTCGATTATCTGCGCACCGCGCTGACGGAGATGCGCGATCGCACCTTTGTCGGCGAGTCGGGCGCGACGATTCCCGGATCGCAGGTGATCGGAACGCTCTGGGACACCGCCTTGGCGCTCTCGCTGGGCGCAAACCGCGAGAACTTCGTCCGCACCGCGACGGCCGAGGTGGAACACGCGCTGGCGTCGCACCCGCGGCGCGGCGCGATCCTCGAGGGCTTCCTTGCGCTTGGTGCGGAGACCGATGCAGAGGTCGTGGCGTGAAGTTCGGGATCTTCTACGAGCACCAACTCCCCCGGCCGTGGACCGACGACTCCGAGTACCGGCTGATCCAGGACGCTCTCGACCAGATCGAGTACGCCGATTCGATCGGGATCGACTACGCGTGGGAGGTCGAGCACCACTTCCTCGAGGAGTACTCGCACTCGAGTGCACCCGAGGTGTTTCTCGCGGCCGCGTCGCAGCGGACCAAGAACATCCGGCTCGGGCACGGCATCGTGCAGACCCCGCCGGCGTTCAACCATCCGGCCCGGGTGGCCGAGCGCATCGGCATGCTCGACCTCGTGTCGAACGGACGGGTGGACTTCGGCACCGGC
>JAUZEI010000240.1 GCA_030839105.1 Actinomycetota bacterium | reverse complement strand
CGGTTCCGAACCGGCGTGCGCGCAGGCGTGCCCGACGGAGTCGATTCAGTTCGGGCCGCTCGACGAGATGCGCGAGCGCGCCGGCCGCCGTCTCGGCCGTCTCCATGACGAAGGTGTCGTCGAAGCGCGGCTCTACGGTCACGATCCCGACGACGGCGTCGGCGGCAACGGTGCGTTCTTCCTCCTGCTCGACGAGCCGGAGGTCTACGGGTTGCCACCGGATCCGGTGGTCACGACGCGCGACCTGCCGTCGACGTGGAAGACCGTGGCCGTGGCCGCGGTTGCACTCGCGGCGGGTGTGTCGGCATCGTTCGCGTTCGGACGTCGCTGACGTGGGGGCCGCCGGCAACGGAGATCGCGGTCGGCGCCGGCGGCGGAGTCGGGACGACCTCATGGTGCCCGAAGCCGACTTCACGTCGTACTACGGCAAGCCCGTACTGAACGCGCCGACGTGGGAGGCGCTCGACATCGCCGGCTACCTCTTTCTCGGTGGCCTGGCCGGCGGGTCGTCGCTCGTCGCCGCCGGCGCCCAGGCGACCGGGCTTCGTGATCTCGCCCGCGTCGCAAAGATCGGTTCGACGACCGCGGCCGCGCTGTCGCTCGTTGCGTTGATTCACGACCTCGGGCGACCGACGCGGTTCTTGAACATGCTGCGCATGTTCAAACCGACGTCGCCGATGAGCGTCGGGTCGTGGATTCTCTTCGCGTACGTGCCCGCGTCGGCCGGCGCGACCGTGCTCGACCTCACCGAACGGCTACCCACGATCGGTGGGCTTGCGACCGGTGGCGCCGCGGTGCTCGCGCCCGCGCTCGCGTCGTACACCGCCGCGCTCATCAGCAACACGGCGGTCCCCGCGTGGCACGAGGGGCGGCACGAGATGCCGTTCGTCTTTGTCGCGTCCGGTGCGATGGCAGCGGCGGGCCTCGGACTTCTGGCCGCGCCGGGCGCGGAGACCGCCGCGGTCCGCAGGCTCGGCATCGGCGCGGGCGTGGCCGAACTGGCTTTGTCCGAAACGATGGAACGGCGCACGGGAACGGTGGGGGAGAGCTTTCGCACCGGCCGAGCCGGCCGGTACCGCCGCGCGGCGCGCGCACTGGTCGGAGCGGGAGTGCTCGGAAACCTGGTCGCGCGCGAGCGCGGCGGTCTACTGTCCCGGGCTGCGGGAGCGGCACTTCTCGCCGGATCCGCATGCACGCGCTTTGCGATCTTCGAGGCGGGGGTCGAATCGGCCCGTGATCCCAGGTACACGATCGTGCCGCAACGTGAACGACTCGACGCACGCGAGCGCGCGGCCCCCAGCGATGGCTCACGTCCGCCGCGCTGATCGTCGTTCTCGCGCGTTGGCGAGCGCGCTCCCGTTCGCCGCCGTCGCGTGTTTCGGAGTTGTCGGCTTCGTGCACGCGGGTGCGGTCGCCCGGGGAGTCACCGCGGCCTCCGCGCCCAATACGGCGTCGTCGACCGCGTCATCGACGACATCGACGCTGCCCGACGTGTCGGCGAGCGACGCGCACCTCGTCTACCTGCGCGACTGCGCCACCTGCCACGGTGCCGACGCGCGCGGAACCGCTTATGGCCCATCGCTGCAAGGCGTCGGCGGAGCCGCGGTCGACTACTGGGTGTCGAGCGGGCGCATGCCCTTGGTCGACGAGGGCAGGCCGGCGAAGTCGCCTCAGGGTCGGGCGCCGCCCGGGCAGTACCTCGCCGATCCGAACGCCCGTATCGCGCGCCACCCGCCCGCCTACCCGCCCGCGACGATCGCGGCGCTCGTCAGATACGTGGCGGCCATCGCGCCGGGCGGACCGGCGGTTCCGTCGGTCGATCTCGCGCACTCGAGTCTCTCCGACGGCGGCCAGATCTTCCGCCTCCAGTGCGCGGCCTGCCATGCGTGGTCGGGCGTGGGCGGTGCGCTCTACCAGCGTGCGGCGCCGAGCCTGCACTCGGCCACGCCCACGCAGATCGCCGAAGCGATACGGATCGGGCCGGGCCAGATGCCGGCGTTCGGCACCGCCGCGATTCCGGCGGATCAGGTCGACGCGGTCGTGGCGTACGTGCGGTATCTCGATCATCCCGAGAACCGCGGCGGCCAACCCCTCTGGTATCTCGGGCCGGTTGCCGAGGGCGGTGTCGCGATCCTCCTCGGGCTCGCGGCATTGCTGCTCGCGACCCGTTGGATCGGATCGCGCGGATGACCACGCCTCGCAATGCCGGTCCCGATCACGAACGGCGGGACGAGACGGTCATCACATCGTCGTTCACCGTCTCGGTGCTCGCCGCGCTCGGCCTCGCGCTGCTGTATTGGCAAGGTGGTCAGCCGCAGCTCGAAGGTGCATTGCTCGCGGTCGCGGCCGGAGGCATCGCCGTCGGCCTGATCACGTGGTCGCACGGGCTGATGCCGAACGAGCCGGAGGCGGAGGAGCGCGAAGACCCGGGCAGCACCTCGAGCGAGCGCGAGGCCTTCGACGAAGATCTCGACTTCGGACAGGTGCTCTCGCGCCGCCGGCTCCTGCGCCGGTTCCTCGTGGCGTCGATCGCGGCGATGGGAGCTGCGTTCCTCTTCCCGTTACGTTCCCTCGGACCGCGTCCGACCGACCGCGAGCTCGACGACACCCCGTGGAAGTTCGGCACGCGGCTCGTGACCGAGGCCGGCGCGCCGGTGCTCGCCGCCGACGTTCCGGCCGACGGGCTCGTCACCGTCTTTCCCGAAGGCGCGGTGAACTCCGAGAACGGCCAGGCCGTGTTGATGCGCGTCGACACGGCGCTGCTTCGCCCGCTGCCGGGCCGCGAAGGCTGGACGCCGCAAGGCCTCATCGCCTATTCGAAAGTGTGCACCCATGCCGGGTGCCCGGTCGGTCTCTACGAGGCCTCGTCGCATCAGCTGTTGTGTCCGTGCCATCAGTCGACCTTCGACGTGCTGGACGGCGCGAAACCGGTGTTCGGTCCGGCCGCGTTGCGACTCCCGCAGCTGCCGTTGGCCGTCGACCCGACCGGTCGCGTGTATGCGACGGGTGGATTCAGCGAACCGCCCGGTCCCGCGAACTGGAATCGCAAGTCGTGATGCGGAGTACGCGGGTCGCCGTCGTGGTGCTCGCGACCGCGGTGGTCGCCGCTGGTTGTGGTGACAAGTCGCCGTCGATGTTGAAGACGCACGGCTCCGAGGCATCGCGGATCGCGGGGATCTGGTGGCTGATGTTCGGACTCGGCGCGGGCGTGTACGCAGTCGTCGCGTTCTTCATCGTCTGGGCGATCGTGCGCGGTCGTCGCGCCGATGGGGGCGACGGCCGCGTCAGCGACAACATGTGGATCGTGTGGGGCGGAGTCGTCGTCCCGGTGCTCATCCTCGGCGTGCTCGCGGTCGTGACCGTGCAGGCCACGACCGACCTGCGAAAGCCCGAAGCGGGCGCACTTCAGGTGGAGGTGGTCGGGAAGCGGTGGTGGTGGCAGGTCGGCTACCCGGGTACCTCGGTGACGACCGCGAACGAGATCCGGCTTCCGGCGGGGCGGCAGGTCGAGATCGGTCTCGACTCCGACAACGTCGTGCACAGCTTCTGGGTGCCGCAGCTCGCGGGCAAGCTCGATCTGATCCCCGGCCAGCACAACATCCTGCGCTTCACCCCGCGCACGCCGGGCACGTACATCGGTGAGTGCGCGGAGTTCTGCGGTGTCGAGCACGCGCGCATGGGCTTCGTGGTGATCGTGCAGACCACGACCGACTTCGACCGGTGGATGACGCGCCACCAACTCACGCCGTCTTCACCCGACGGAGAGTCGGCGATCGAGGGTGAGGTCACGTTGGTGACGCAGGCGTGCGCGGGTTGTCACGCGATCCGGGGGACACCCGCGCAGGGAACCGTCGGCCCCGATCTCACCGACTTCGGCGAGCGCACGACGATCGGAGCCCGAACGGTGCCCAACACGCCCGAGAACCTCGCGAAGTGGATCGTCGACGCGCAGTCGCTCAAGCCGGGCGCGCTGATGCCGCCGATGCCGATGAGCGACCGCGAAGTCAAGAATGTCATCGCGTACCTGGAAGGTCTGAAGTAATGGCGGTCGTCGAACGCTCGCCGGGTGAGCTCGGGCCGGACGAGGCGACCCTCCACCGCCTGGAACGAAAGTGGCTCGATGCGCCGGGGATCCCCGGCTTCCTCACCACGGTCGATCACAAGCGCATCGGCCTTCGCTACATCTACACGTCGTTCGTCTTCTTCTTCATCGCGGGTCTGGCGGCGCTCGTCATGCGCGATCAGCTCGCGACGTCGAACAACAACGTCTTGGCGCCCGAGACGTACAACATGCTGTTCACGATGCACGGGACGATGATGATCTTCCTGTTCAACACGCCCGTGCTCGCCGGCTTCGGCAACTACCTGATCCCGTTGCAGATCGGCAGCCGGGACATGGCGTTCCCGCGGCTCAACGCGTTCAGCTACTGGGTCTTCCTCTTCTCCGGCCTCTTGCTGTTCTCGAGCGTGGTGATCGGGCATCCCCCCGACGGCGGATGGTTCGCGTACGTGCCGCTGACCGACAAGGCCTACTCGCCCGGCATCAACATGGACTTCTGGGGACTCGCGATCATCTTCGTCGGCATCTCGACGACGGTGGGCGCCGTCAACTTCATCGTCTCGATCTTCAAGTTCCGCGCGCCGGGGATGACGTTCAACCGGATGCCGATCTTCGTATGGTCGATGTTGGTGTTCTCGTTCATGGTC
>JAUZEI010000193.1 GCA_030839105.1 Actinomycetota bacterium | reverse complement strand
CAGTGGTCAACCCGAGGACACAGCAGCGCACCGCGCACGTTGCGCCGATGACAACGACACCAATGGCCGGGTGCGCCGCGATAAAGCGATCAAGACGTCCGAGGTCCGCGAGGCCTCCGCACGCATGTTGCCCGATGGACGGTTATTGCGAGCACCGAACACACTTCTACGCACTCTTGCCTGGCTGGCATTGCGGGGTATAACGAGGCGACTGGCAGAAGAACCGCTGACGGAGGTGGAGGCATGGACGTTCAGTTCCTAACGAGCATCGCCCCGATCGGAATCGTCATCGAGCTCTCGACCTGGGTGCGTCCCATGCTCACCGCGACGAACCACCGTTTGGCGCAGGACTTGATCCACGCCAAAGCGCCGGCGGTCAATACCGGCGAGCCAATAATGGAATTCTTCGACCCGACGCAGCTACGACAGATCGCTTCCGGCATCATCGCCAACGCCCGCGAACGCGACGCAATCACCACACGCTGAACCGAAGCGCCGCAGGGGATGGGACAGTCTGGCTCCGTGCGATTTCACGACCGAATCCTGCGTCGCCTGACGAGTGGCATTCGCATGGAACTGGTTCGTCTGCGCGTCGTCGTAGTTCGGACGATGTCGGGGTACGAGGTAGGGATCCACGGTCGGAGAAACCGCTGGGCCTTGATCGTCGGCGTCGCCGGCGGCTACGGGTTCAGGATTCGATTTGTTGTGCCGGGTCATGTCTTGCGACTCGGCAATCGGATCGGCAGCGGACTGAGCCGGAGACGGTAGAGACCGAGTGCGTCACGAGCATTGCCCACCGTACTGGTGGAGCAGTTGCCAGCGCGTAACTGTTCAACGGTGGAACCGAGGAGCTTGATAGAGATTCGCATCCCGGTCGGCGCGTTCGCGCGCGCCCTGAACGGCACATGCGTGGCACGATCGACCCGCGTCGAGGAGGATGGGTTCGCCGGCGGATCCTTCGTCGGGTGCGCTGGTGGACGATTGCCATGACCGGAGTCGAAGCTTCGACCTCTCCTCCTGCCTTGCCGCGCTGGTTTGGACCTAGAGCCAGCCCAGATGATCCGGCCGTCTCGGCCCTGATCGCCCGCGTCGCGCGCGGGGCCGGATGGGCAGACATCGGCGGTGGGTTCAACCTCAACCTGCGGATCGACGCTGAGCCGCCGGTTGTCCTCCGGGTTCACAGGCCCTGGGTCCGCCGCGCGCGGGTCGCGGGACTGCGGCGCCTGCGGGAACGGCTCCAGCGGACGCAAGTCCGCGTCGCTCGCCCGATTCCGATTCCCGGCTACGACCTCCTGAGGGTCGCTGATCGTTGGGCTGAGCTCGAGGAGTTCATCGATCACGTGGAGCCACGGGCGGACGAGGACTCCTACGTCCGCCTATTCGAGGAACTCGGACGCGTTCACACTGCGCTCAAAGCAGTCTGGGAGCCCAGTCCGCCCGAACCGCTCGACGACCACAGAACCTTCGGCCAGCTGCGTTACTCGGTCCGCTTCACACGCCGCAGGCTCGGACCCCGCAGCGAGCCGGTCGTGCAGCGGATGCGCCAACTGACTGGCGAGCTCTCGAAGCTCCGGAAGGAGGTCGAACTGCCATGCGCTCCGATTCATGGGGACTACAAGTTGGGCAACGCGGGAGAATTGTCAGACGGCTCATGGGCCACCTTCGACCTGGATTTCGCGAGGGTCAGGGAGCGGCTGTACGACATCGCGGCCAGCCTGCACCACGTCGCACAGGGCGGCCTCGGCCGGGAGACGGCTACCGACCCCGAGCTGTCGACGCTGGAATTGCTCGAGCCGCGACGGCTGCTCGACGCCTACGAAAGCACGGCTCCGGAACTGCTCAGTCGCGACGAACACCGATGGCTCCCCGGGGCTCTAGCCCTTGTGCCCCTGCACTGGGCTGCCACCGCAGGGCTCGTAGGCGACGACATCCACGAGGCCGAGATCGCAATGACCGCCGCCGAGGCCTGGTGGTCGCGCCGGGCTGAACTCTCGTCGTAGTCCGGCGGCCGCGCTAGGCGGACTGGAGTTCTAAGGCTAGAGAACCGACGGTATCGCTCCGAGCTGGACTGCCCCAGATCGCCGGGTCAGCGGCGCGCTAACCGGTCGGCGACCGCGGTCGCGCATGCAATCGCGAAGCCGCACAGATTGCGCGATCACGCGCCGTTAGGGGCGAGTGCCCGATCGGCAGATATGTACGCGCGGAAGGGTCATTGTTTGGAGGGACCGACGCGCACCTCGAACCGGAGCGTCGAGGCGTGATATCGACTTGTGACCTCCCAACAGCCCGCGGCCGAGAAGATGAGGTTGGAGGCGACCCACCGACCGTTCTGGTCGATCGCCTCGTTGGCAGTCGCGGAGAACGTGCCGACGCCGTCGAGCCGGCGTGCGGTGATCAGAGGGATGCCCCACGGCCGGGTGAACCACGGCATCTTGATGACCCAGCCTCGGGGTTGGTGATCTCCGTGAGGACGCAGGGCAGCTGCGATTGTCCACAGCGCGTCGGACCCGACAACGGGCCGACCGTGAGCCACGCCGGGTGGAACGCGATCCGATGGAACTGCGGTCAGCGTACGGGTACACGGACGAACCTCGGCGGCGCGAGCCGTTTCGCTTGTCGTCGATGTCGACACTGCTGAGCTGTGTGGTGACGCGCGGCACCCCGCGACGATGACGAGCAGTGACACAGCGACCCACCTGGTTCGTTTCATGCGCCTTAGACACCGCACTCGACGTCGCGGTTCCACCCGCCCCGGTTGCCCGCTTGGACGCATATATGGCGAGCGCCGAACGGCAGTTCTTGCGTCGGACGGCGAGGAGTTACCGGCATCCAATGGGTGCGTCGGCGAGAAGACAACGCAGGTCGTCAATCGACCTCGGACGAAGGCAAGGGCCGTAGTCGATCGTCTTTCCGCTCTTGATTGTGATCGTCGTGATGTTGCCCATCGAACAGCCGTGCGGCTGGGCGAGCTGCACGGGAAGTGTTGCCGGCAGAGCCGCAGCGATGCGCGACCATCCACTCTCGCCCGCGCGAACCCGCGGCGACGCCGGCCCCTCGGGATACGGAGTGGACTGGACAGCGACAACGTCGCGGGCGCGGTAGGTCGCTGAGGTCAGGTCCGTCGAACGTGATTGCGCGGACGCATGACTGCTCGAACAGCCCATGCCCACCGCGGCGATAGCTACGAGTAGACCGCGTCTCACGACGTAATGCTGCCCGATCCGAGTAGTCGTAGCGAGAGCCGAGCCGATCGGCAGTTATGCGCCGGGGCTGCGCTCATCGCTCGACTCGCCACGCCATGCACGCGGATCGCCGATGCTTCGAACGGCCCTGGGTGCACGCCGCAGGCCGGTGATTCCGTGGACGGCGATCCGCCCGAAGACCCATGCGACCGCGACCATCCAAACCGTGATGGCGATGTCTCCGGCGATCTTGTTGATCGCGATAGCGATCAGCCCAACACCGACCCACAAGAGTGGACTGCTCACGACGTAACGCCACGGCGAGTGCACGGGTCGCCCTTGCCGTGCGCGTTCTCGTACGGTCGAGACGCGCAGCGCGGCGAACGCGAGTGTTATGCCTGCGCCGAGCAAAGCCAGACCCACACCTGGAGTATCGCAGGGACCCACCGGCCGGGCCACCGATCGGCAGTTATGGCGCTACGACTGTTGTTCGAGGTAGCGCAATGTGTTCTCGTTGTACGGCGCGTGCCCATGGACCGCGCATGACGCGATCAACTCCTCACGGGTACGCGGCGCAGCCATGCCACCCGGTCCGAGCGTCGGCGCGGTGACTACTGCTCCGTCGCAGATCGGACACTTCGCATTGGCCCAGTAGTTTCTGCCGAACCATCTGGACCACCAGTTCCTCGCCACGACTACATCATGCTCGACGGACGCCCGATCGGTGGCGGTCTCAGGGGATCAACGCAACAGCACCTTCGATCGAGTTGGATCGATCGGGAGGTGTGTTGTGGAACGACTGTCGGTGTTGGAGAAGTGGCGGATCGCGGAGCTGGCGGCGCAGGGGTTGCCGAGTCGCGTGATCGGCAAGGAGATCGGCCGTGCTCATCGCACGATCTGGTCCTATATCCGCGTGTTGCGCCGGGCACCGGTGCCGGAACGGACGCGGTCGCCGTTGTGGTTGTCGTTGGCGGAGCGGGAGGAGATCTCTCGGGGTCTGGCCGGCGGTGAGTCCCGGCGGTCGATCGCACGGCGGCTGGGCCGGTCGACGTCGACGATCTCACGGGAAGTCACGCGCAATGGTGGCGTGCGCCGCTATCGAGCATGTCGTGCGGACCGGGACGCGTTACGTCGAGCTCGGCGACCGAAGCCCGCGAAGCTCGCGATGTGCGGTCGGCTCCGCACGGTCGTGGAGGCGAAGCTCGAGGTGCGTTGGTCCC
>JAUZEI010000187.1 GCA_030839105.1 Actinomycetota bacterium | reverse complement strand
GGGTTCGATCGTGTGCTGGTGCCCGAGCCGTGGAGCCCGACGATCGAGGAGTTGACCGACGCGGGCGTGCACGGCGTGGTCTACGCGCACGAGATCGTGCGCGTCCCGGTCGGGACGGTGCGCGCGTTCCTCGACGCGCTGGCCGAGGCGGGCGTGCCGGCCATGGAGCCGCTCGAGGTGCAGTGCGTGGGCGCGCACCGCGTGGCGATGATGAACGACTCCGAGGCGATCGTGCTGTGGGCATTGCCGTCGTGGGAAGCGTGGGGAGAGTTCGAGCAGGCCTGGGACGGCGCGCAGCTCTCCGCGTGGCGGGCGCGACTCGTCGCGATGAACGCCGATGTGCGACGTACCCTGTTGGTCGACTCGCCGCTCAGTCCGATGCGCGCCGGCCGCCAACCCCAGGTGGAAGACCGCCGCCCCCTCGAAGACCTCTGACCCCCAAGTTGCAAACAGTTTGCAACAAACGGGGCGGCTGGGAGTCCAAAACGTTGCAAACAGATTGCAACAAATGGGGCGGCTGGGGGTCCAAAACGTTGCAAACAGATTGCAACAAACGGGGCGGCCGGGGGTCCAAAACGTTGCAAACAGATTGCAACAAATGGGGGCGTGGACGGGCGGATCGTTGCAATCGGGGGCCTAGCGGGGGGCTTTCGGGCAGGTTGCGACGTGGTCGTTGACGACCCCGACGGCCTGTAAATAGCTGTAGACGATCGTCGAGCCGACGAAGTTGAAGCCGCGCTTCTTCAGATCCCTGCCGACGCGATCGGAGAGCTCCGTGCGGGTGGGAAGATCGCCGAGCGAGCGCGGACGGTTCACGATCGGCTTTCCGTCGACCCACGCCCACAGGTACTTCGCGAACGAGCCGAACTCCTTGCCCGTCGCGAGGAAGGCCCGCGCGTTACCCACCGCGGATGCAACCTTGAGCCGGTTGCGCACGATGCCGGGATCTTCGAGGAGGGTGGCGGTCTTCCCGTCGTCGTAGCGCGCGACCTTCTTGGGGTCGAACTCGTCGAACGCGCGCCGGTAGTTCGCCCGTTTGTTCAGGATCGTCGACCACGACAAACCGGCCTGGGCGCCTTCGAGGATCAGCATCTCGAAGAGGTGGCGCTCGTCACGCGACGGCACACCCCACTCGTCGTCGTGGTACGCGCGCATGAGATCGGAGCTCTCGGCCCAGGCGCAACGCTGACCGGTCGCCACGCGACTAACCCAACGTGGCGCGGGCGCGCTCGCGCAATTCGTACTTCAACACCTTGCCGCTTGCGTTGAGCGGAACCTCGTCGACGATCTCGAAATAGCGCGGAACCTTGTAGTTCGCCATCTTCTCGCGGCACCACGCTCGCAGCTCGTCGGGAGTGACGGTCGCGTGCAAGCGGGGGATCACGTAGGCGTATCCGACCTCGCCCATGCGCTCGTCGGGAATTCCCACCACGGCGACCTGACCTACCGCCGGATGATCGCTGATCATGTTCTCGATCTCGGCGGGGTACGCGTTGAAGCCGCCGACGATGAACATGTCCTTGGTGCGGTCGGTGATGGTGATGTAGCCCCGCTCGTTCATAACGGCGATGTCGCCGGTGTGGAGCCACCCGTCGGCGTCGATCGCCTCCGCGGTGCCCTGGGGATCGTGGATGAACCCGCGCATGACGTTGTACCCGCGGATCACCACCTCACCCGGATCGCCGCGCGGAACCTCGACGCACTTCTCGTCCACGACGAGCACTTCGACGTCGGGGATCGCACGCCCCGAGGTGTTCGAGATCGTCTCGGGGTCGTCGTCGTGCCGGCACATCGTGGCGATGCCCGTGGCTTCCGTGAGCCCGTAACCGGTGACGATGGTCTCGAACCCGAGCTCGGCCCGCATCCGTCGGATCAGCTCGACCGGTACGGGTGCGGCGCCGGTCACCGCGAGCCGCAACGACGACATGTCGAACTCACCGAGGCGCGGATGATCGAGGATCGACTGGTAGACCGTTGGCGGCCCGGGCAGCCTCGACACCTGCTCCTCCGCGGCGCGCGTCATGACCGCGTCGACGTCGAACACCGCGTGCGGGATGATCGCCGCACCCTTGACGAGCGAGGCGACGATGCCTGCGTTCAACCCGAATGAATGAAAGAACGGATTGACGACGAGGTAACGGTCGCCGGCGCGCAACCCGACTTCGGTCGACCAGGCGTCGTACGCGCGGACCGTCGCGCCGTGGGTCAGCATCGCGCCCTTGGGCCGACCGGTTGTGCCGGAGGTGAACAGGATCGCGCAGAGGTCGTCGCCGGTCAGCGCATCGGGCAGGCTCTCGGATCCGGTGTCGCGAGCAAGGAACTCCGACCAGCTCGGCCCCCGCAGGTCGATGATCTCGCGCAGGAGGGGGAGCTCGCGTTCGGCCCCCAGCAACGCCTCGTAGTTCGTGTCGAGGAAGTCGGTGACGGTGAAGAGCAGCTTCACGTCGGCCCGCTCGAGCACGTAGCGCGCCTCGGCGCCCTTGAAGCGCGTGTTGGGCGGCACGATCACCGCACCGGCGGCGAGGGTCCCGAGCGCGGCGATAACCCATTCGCTGCAGTTCGGCGCCCAGATCGCGACGCGGTCGCCGGGCTCGATGCCGCTTGCCACCAACGCCCGCCCGGCCCGGTCGACCTCATCGGCGAGCTGCGGGAACGTGAGTCGCAGCTGCGGGTCGACGAGCGCCTCGAGGTCGGGGAACGAGACGGCGGCCCGCGCGACCAGGCCCGGTATCGTCGACGGCAGTTCGTCGTCGGTCATCCCGACAACTTGCCACACGACGAAAGCCCGCTGCGCATGCCCGAGCCAGAATCCGGTCCGTTCCAGACGCTCCGGGTCGAGCGGCGGGGCCCGGTCGGCTGGCTCGTCTTCGATCGTCCGGACGCCGGGAACGCGATGGATGCCCTGATGATGGACGAGCTCGAACGGGCTTGGCGCGAGCTCGATGCCGACCCGCTCGTGCACGTGATCGTGAATACGGGGGAGGGTGGGGCGTTCCAGACCGGACTCGACATGGCGCAGCTCGCCCGCGATCCCGCCGCGCTCCGCGAGCAGTCCCGCCGGACCAAGCGGTTCGAACTGCGGTTCACCGCGTGGCACAACGACGTATGGAAGCCGGTGATCGCCGCGGTCAACGGCGTGTGCGCGGGCGGGGGATTGCACTTCGTGGCGGACGCCGACATCGTCATCGCCGCGTCGAACGCCACCTTCGTCGATCCCCACGTCTCGGTCGGACAGGCCAGCGTGTACGAGACGATCGCGCTCGCGAGGAAGTCGCCGATGGAAGCCGTCCTGCGGATGGCGTTCGTCGGCCGCTACGAGCGGCTCTCGGCGCAGCGGGCGTACGAGCTCGGCATCTGTTCTCAGGTCGTCGACCCACCCGGGCAGCTCGTGGACGAGGCGCAGGCGCTGGGTGAGTTGATCGCGCGCAACTCTCCCGCTGCGCTCGCGCACACGAAGCGCGCGCTCTGGGGCGCGTTGGAGCGGGTGGCGCGGTGACGGTCGAGATCGGGACGGCGATCGTTTCCTACATCGAACCGCACGCGGGGCAAGCCGTCGCGTTCAACCGTTGGTACGAGCGCGACCACTTCCCGGCGACGGTGAAGGCAGGTCCGGGTGTGTTCTCCGCGGCGCGCTTCGTCGCGACGCGCGACTGCAAGGCCTTGCGTCCGGACGACGGTCGGCTCTTCGGCGACCCTGCGTACGGCTCGTACCTCGCGGTCGCGTGGGTGTTGCCCGGCAAGCAGGCGGAGTGGGACGAATGGGTCGGAGGCGAGATGGAGACGATCGCCGCGCAGGGCCGCTTGTTCGCGGGCCGCGACCACGTGCAGACCGCGGTCTACGAATGCGTGTCACAGTCGGGCGCGGTCGATGCGACGGTCGCGCTCGAGTGCGGCTTTCCCGGCGCGATCGTCGTCGCCGCCGAATCGAACGTGCCCCGCTTCGGAACTCCCGATGCCGACATCGCCGCCGCGATCGAATTGCGGCTCGCGCGCACGATCATCTCGCAGGCCGACGCGCCGCCGCACGACCTGTTGTTCGCGCTCTGCGAGCGCGATCCGCTCGCCGCGTTCAGCTCGCGCCGGGACCGGTTGGACGGCCGCGGCGCGGCCGGCGCGACATTCGCGAGCCCGTTTCTCGCGACGATCCCGGGCACCGACACCTACGCCGACGAGATCTAGGCCGAGACCTCGACTACACGCCCCGGCCCGTGACCTAACGTCGCAGCGTGAAGATCACCCTGCTGTTGTGCGACCACGCCCAAGAGGTGGCAGGCAAGCTCTACATCCTCGGTGGCGGCTGGAGCATCTACCGCGGTGCTCCCGTCACCATGGGCCTGGCGGTGAAGATCGCAGTCCCGTGGGAAGCCGCGAACGTGCCGCACGACTTCGCGGCCCGGCTCGTCACCGAGGACGGACTCGACCCCGTCCTCCCGACACCCGACGGTGGTCTCGAGTCGACCCGGGTCGAGTTTCAGGGTCGGTTCGAAGCGGGACGCCCGGCGGGAATGGCACCCGGAAGCGACCTCGACGCGCCCTTTGCCGTCAACATCGCCGGCCTGCCTCTCGCTCCGGGCCGCTACGAGTGGACGGTCGAAATCGACCAGGACGTCGTGGGCCGGGTCCCCTTCACCGTCACGGAGAGCTGACCGGATTGCTCATCCGGAACCGGGGGGCGCCGATGATGCCAGCGGAACCGCTTCCTCGTCCCCTCCCCCCAGGGGCGACAAGCGCGCGACGGCCCGCCGGTCACGACCGGCGGGCCGTTGAATACTCGTCTATTGGTCGCTCGCGCTGCGCCGGCCTCCGGGGGAGCTTTGTTCCGTCGCGCACCGGCCGGTTGGCTCCGCTGCCGCTCCCGGGGATTTTTGGAACGTGTTCTCTTACGCGGGTTAGGTTCGGCGCATGGGACGCTTCGATGGACGAGTAGCAGTGGTGACGGGCGCGGGATCGGGACTCGGTCATGCGACCGCGCGCCAGTTGGCGAACGAAGGCGCGCTAATCGCGTGCTTCGACATCGCCGTCGACGCCGCGGAGAAGACCGCGGCCGAGATCGGTGAGGGCGGGGGCACTGCGCGTGCGTACCGCGTCGACGTCTCCGACCCCGACTCGGTGAAGCACGCGATGGCGAGCGCGTCCGCGGATCTCGGCCGCCCGCAGGTCGTGGTGAACAGCGCCGGGATCGGCAAGTTCTCGCACACGCACGAGGTGCCGTTCGCCGACTGGCAACGCATCATCGGCGTCAACCTCACGGGCACGTTTCTCGTCTGTCAGGCCGCGCTCCCGCACCTCATGGACGGCGGCGGCTGCATCGTGAACATCGCGTCCAACGCGGGCATCAAGTCGCAGCCGTTCTCGGCCGCGTACTGCTCGTCGAAGGCGGGTGTCGTACACCTGACCCGCGTCATCGCGGACGAGTACCTGCGCAAGGGCGTGCGCGCGAATTGTGTCGCGCCCGGCGGTATGGAAACGCCGCTGCAGGAGGCGTTCATGGAGTTTCCCGAGGGAGTCGACTGGAAGGTCATGCGCAAGGTGATCTCGCCGCTCGGCAACTCGCAGCCGGAGGAGATCGCAAATGTCGTCGCCTTCATCGCGTCCGACGAGTGCCGCTATATGACGGGTTCGATCGTATCGATCGATGGTGGCATCACGGTATGACCGGGATGATCGACGATGCGCGCAGCGTGTGGGAGCTCGTCGAGCGGCGCACGGCTGCGACTCCCGATCGCGTCATGCTGTACGACGGAGATCGCACGACCACGTTCGCGGAGTACCAAGCGCTCTGCGAGCGGGCGGCCGCCGGTTTGCTCGGCCTCGGTGTGACCGAGGGAACGAACGTCTCGTGGCAGCTGCCCACGTGGACCGAGTCCGCGGTTCTCGTCGGCGCGTTGTGCCGAGTCGGTGCGGTCCAGAATCCGATGCTCCCGATCTACCGCTACCGCGAGGTCTCGTTCATCGCGAAGCAGACGCATTGCAAGCTGTTGATTACGCCGTCGACGTGGAACAAGTTCGACTACCAAGAGCTGGCCGAGCAGGTCGCGGGTGAGAGCGACGACATGCACACGCTCGTCGCCGACCACCACAACCCCGAGGGCGATCCCGCCACCCTCCCACCCGCGCCCGCGGTTTTCGACGACCCCGACCAGGATCCGGTGCGGTGGATCTTCTACACGTCGGGCACGACCGCCGACCCCAAGGGTGCGCAGCACACCGACCGCTCGGTGCTGGCAGGGGCGATCGGGTACGCGGAGAAGACGCGCGTCGTCGAGGACGACATCGCGCTCGTCGCGTTCCCGTTCACGCACATCGGCGGCATCATCATCGGCGTCTACACGCCACTCCTCACGGGATCCGCCGCGGTGTTGATGGAAGCGTGGACGGCCCCGGCGTCGACCGCGTTGATCGGCAAGCACAAGGTGACCCTCGCCAACGGTGCAGCCGCGATCCACGCCGCGCTCGTGGAAGAGGCGCGCGTGAACCCCGGCGCGTACGCGTCGGTGCGCGACTTTCCGAGCGGCGGATCGACGAAACCGCCCCAACTGCACGACGAGCTGAAGGAGGTCATCCCGAGCTCGATCGGAACCACGTCGGGCTACGGCATGACCGAGGCGCCGATCGTCGCCCAGACCGACATCGACGCGCCCGACAGTTCGAAGGCGACCGCGGAGGGCACACCGACGCGCGGCGTCACGATGAAGATCCTCGAGAACGGCGAGATCGCGGTCAAGGGTCCGCAGGTGATGCGGGGGTACGTCGACAGCTCGCTCGACGCGGCCGCGTTCACCGCCGACGGCTTCCTGCTCACCGGCGACCTCGGCCGCTTCGACGAGCACGGCGCGATCCTCATCACTGGTCGCGTGAAGGACATCATCATTCGCAAGGGTGAGAACGTCTCGGCCAAGGAAGTCGAGGACGTGCTGTACGCGCACCCGAAGGTCGCCGACGTCGCGGTGCTCGGCATTCCCGACGTCGATCGCGGTGAGATGGTCGTGGCGTTCGTCGTGGCCAAGGACTCCGCCGACCCGCCGACGATTCCCGACGTGCGCGAGCACTGCCGGAGCGTCGGCCTGATGACACAGAAGATCCCGGAGCGCATCGAAGTCATCGACGTCATGCCGCGCAACCCGAGTGGCAAGGTGCCGAAGCACGAGCTTCGAGCCCGGATCAGCCCCCTGCACGCCTGACGAGCGCGTCGAACAGGCGCTGCTGCGCGGGATCCTCGTCCGCGGTGTCCTCCGGGTGCCATTGCACGGCGAGGATGAACGCGCCTTCGAGCTCCAGCGCCTCGACGATCTTGTCGTGGGCCCGACCGACGACGCGCAGCCCGTCACCGAGCTTCGCGATCGCCTGATGGTGGTGACACGAGGCGGTGACCGTGGTCGCGCCCATCACCTCGGCGACGAGTGAGTCCTTGTCGAGCGTCACCTGGTGTTGGAGCGCCCCGCCCGCGACTCCGGGTTGGCCGTGGGCCGGCACCCCGGGGTCGTCGGCGATGTGCTGGTGAAGCGTGCCGCCCCGGGCGACGTTCAGAACCTGGATGCCACGGCAGATCGCGAGCGTCGGGACGGAACGGACGGTGGCTGCTTCGGCCATCGCACATTCGAAGTCGTCGTCGGCCCGGTCGACGCCGTACGTGTGCGCGTGCGCGGCTTCGCCGTAGCGCCCCGGGTCTACGTCCGGCCCGCCGGTGAGGATCAAGGCGTCGACGCGTGCCATGAGCGCTTTGGGATCGCGCGCGTCGTTGACCACGACCGGTTGACCGCCCGCCCTTAGCACGGCTTCGACATAGCGGTAGGGGAGTGCGGCCGCGCCGGTATAGGGCCACTTGTCGGTGCGACCGAGCCGGCGCCCGGTGAGCGCGACCATCACCATGCGAACTTCTCCACGCCGTCGATCACCACTGGTCGAAGTTGCGGCGCCGTTCCCAGTCGGTCACCGCGCGGTTGAAGTGTGCCCACTCCTGGCGGGCCGTGTTGAGCAGATGGTCGTGCACGTCGGCGCCGAACGCGTCGACCGCGACCTTCGATCCCGCCAGCGCGTCGATCGCCTCGACCAGGTTGTCGGGGACCCGGGCGAGATCCGGGGCGGCGTAGGCGTTGCCGTTGAAGCGCGGGCCGGGATCGAGACCGTGCTCGATGCCGTGCAGTCCGGCCGCGATCGTCGCCGCGAATGCCAGGTAGGGGTTCGCGTCGGCGCCCGGGATGCGCGACTCCAGCCGGAACGACGAGCCGTGTCCCACGATGCGGTAGCCGCACGTGCGATTGTCGACGCTCCACGCCAGCGCCGTCGGCGCCCACGACTCCGGTTGGTAGCGCTTATACGAGTTGATCGTCGGCGCGTACATCCATGCGAACTCGCGGCCGCACGCGATCTGGCCGCCGAGCCAGCCGCGCATCGCGGGTGACAGATGGTCGGGTGCGCCCGAGTCCCACATGAGCGCATCACGACCGTCGCGTGACCACAGGCTCGAATGCACGTGGCACGACGAGCCGACCTCGTCGGAAGAGAACTTCGCCATGAACGTGACCGCGCGGTTGTGTTGCGCGGCGATCTCCTTGACGCCGTTCTTGTAGATGACGTGGCGGTCGGCCATCTCGACCGCGTCGGCGTAGACAAGGTTGATCTCGTGCTGGCCTTTGCCGGCTTCGCCCTTGGAGAACTCGACCGGCACCCCGGCACCGTCGACGCCGTTGCGGATGTCGCGGATCAGATACTCGTCGCGCGTCGTCTGGAGGATGTGGTAGTCCTCGACGACGAGCGAGTGCGGCGTGAGGTTGGCGAAGTCCTTGGCCGACGCCTCGTCGAGCGACTCGCGAAAGACGAAGAACTCGAGCTCGCTCGCAAAGTTGAGCGTGAAGCCGGCCGCCGCGGCGCGCTCGACCTGGCGCTGCAGGATGCGGCGGGGCGACACCTCGACCGGTGCGTTCGTCTCCTCGTCGAGCAGGTCGCAGAGCACGAGGGCGGTCTTCTCGAGCCAGGGCACACGGCGGATCGTCGCGAGGTCGGGCTGGGCGGCCATGTCGCCGTAGCCCTGGTCCCAGCTCGCGAACGCGTAGCCCGGGAGCACGTTCATCTCGCTGTCGACCGCGAGGAGGTAGTTGCACATATGGAGCGGCTCGGCGCCCGCGTGCATGTGGTCGCGCCAGTACGAGCCCGTGACCCGCTTGCCGACGAGCCGGCCCTGCAGATCGGGAAAGGCCACGAGGACCGTGTCGATCTCGCCCGTCGCGATCGCCTCCGCGAGCTCCGCCGGATCCAACATCCCACGAACCGTCCCAGGCGCAGTCATCGGCGCAGCCTATTTACTCGTCTACTCGGGCGTGACGTACGCGGCGGTGATGCCGCCGTCGACGACGAGTGACGCGCCGGTCATGAACGACGAGTCGTCGGAGGCGAGGAACAGCGCGGCCTGCGCCAACTCCTCCGCCCGGCCGAGCCGGCCCATCGGAATGTGGACGAGCCGACGGGCGCGGCGAACGGGGTCGGACAGCAGTTCCTCGAGGAGCGGGGTCTGGATCGGGCCGGGGCAGAGCGCGTTGGCCCGGATCCCCTGGCGCGCGTACTCGACAGCCATCTCGCGCGTCATCGAGAGCACGCCGCCCTTGCTCGCGGTGTACGCGATCTGCGCGGTCGCGGCGCCCATCAGCGCGACGAACGACGCCACGTTGACGATGCTGCCGCCGCCCGACGCGATCATCGCCGGGATGCCGGCCCGGCAACCGAGCCACACGCCCTTGAGGTTGATCTCCATGACGCTGTCCCACGTCGTCTCGGGGGTGTCGAGGACGCCGCCGTCGTCGCCGGGGAAGATACCGGCGTTGTTGTAGAGCACGTGCAGCGCGCCGTAGGTGTCGGTCGCGCACTGCACCATCGCTTCGCAGTCGCGCCACTTCGACACGTCGGCGCGCACGTAGGTGGCGTCGCCGCCCGCGGCGCGGATCGCGGCGACGGTCGCGTTCCCACCGTCGTCCACGACGTCAGTCACCACGACCCGTGCGCCCTCACTCGCGAACAGCTCTGCCGCCGCACGTCCCATGCCGCTGCCCGCGCCGGTGATCAGCGCGACTTTGCCGTCGAGCCTCGCCGTCACGTCGTCACGACCTTGTATTCACGCTTTCCTTCGAATACCTCGAGCTGCAGCGCGGCGGTGAAGCACGCGTTCAGCCGGGGCGTGTTCTCGCGCACGAAGTCGTCCATCTGATGCGTCACCGGCGTGATCGCGTTGACCGCGGGATAGATGAAGCGCACCCGGCCGCCGGTGGTTGCCGACTTCGCGAGATCGTCGGCGTAGCGCGCCCGCGCGTCGATCATTCGACCCCAGTCGACGCTCCATTTC
>JAUZEI010000165.1 GCA_030839105.1 Actinomycetota bacterium | reverse complement strand
AAGTCCGGGATCCCGGCGTTCCCGATTTGGCTGTTGTCCGGTCTGTTGGTGTGGAACCTCTTCTCGACCGGGCTCGGCGCCGCGACCGGATCGGTGGTCGCGAACTCGGGGCTCGTGAAGAAGGTGTCGTTCCCGCGCGAGATCCTCCCGCTCGCGGCGGTCGGCAGCATGCTCGTGCACTTCTTCTTGCAGAGCATGGTGCTGTTCACCGTGCTCGCGGTGGTCCGCTGGGATCTCGCATGGGCATACGTACCACTCATACCGCTGGCTCTGATCGCGTTGCTGCTGGTCACCAGCGCGTTGGGAATCCTCCTCTCGGCGATCAACGTGTATCTCCGCGACACGTCGCACTTCCTCGAGCTCGCGCTCCTTGCGTGGTTCTGGGTGAGTCCCGTCGTGTACCAGTTCCAGCTCGTCGGCAACCGGCACGGCTGGTCGAAGTACGCGTGGCTGGCGAACCCGGTCACCCCGATCATCCTCGTGTTCCAGCGCGCGATCTACGCGCGCCTCGACAACGTGCACACCGTCGCCGGCGTGCGCACGGTCACCCCATTACTCCCGCACTGGCCGTACTGGGGATTCCTCGCCTACCTGGGTTGGTCGTTCGCGTTCGGCATCATCACCCTCGTGGTAGCCGTGCGGGTGTTCGGTCGCTCGGAGGCGAACTTCGCGGAGGAACTCTGAGATGGCAGCCGCGATCGAGGTCCGGAGCATCTCGAAGCAGTTCAAGCTGTACCACGAGCACTACACGTCACTGAAGGAGCGGGTGATCCACTACGGGCGAATCCCGTACGAGCCGTTCATGGCGCTGGAAGACGTCGACTTCGACGTCGAGCAGGGATCGACGGTCGGGATCCTCGGTCACAACGGGTGCGGCAAGTCGACGTTGCTGAAGTGCGTCGCAGGGATCTTGCAGCCGACGCGGGGTGAGATCGTCACTCGCGGTCGGATGGCGGCGTTGCTGGAGCTGGGCGCGGGCTTCAACCACGAGCTCACCGGGCGCGAGAACGTTTTCATGAACGCGTCGATCCTCGGCCTCTCCAAGCGCGACACGGTGAAGATCTTCGACGAGATCGTCGCGTTCGCGGAGCTCGAGAAGTTCATCGACATGCAAGTGCGTCACTACTCGTCGGGCATGTACGTGCGCCTCGGCTTCGCGGTCGCCGTGAACGTCGAGCCCGACATCCTGCTCGTCGACGAGGTGCTGTCGGTCGGCGACGAGGCGTTCCAGCGCAAGTGCATCGAGCGGGTCAAGAAGTTCCAACAAGAGGGCCGCACCATCTTGGTCGTGACCCACGCCGCCGACCTCGTGCGCCGCATCTGCGACCGGGCGATCGTGCTCGACCACGGGAAGCTGGTGATCGACGCCCTGCCCGGAGAAGCCGTGCGCGTGTTCCGCGAGTCGCTGCACGGCGGCGAGTTGAACGAGTCCAGCGAGCCGGGACCGGCAGAGATCGAGCCGGAGGCAGGTGCCGCTCCCATCGCCGAGACTGCGACGCACCGGGTGCAGATCACCAGCGTGCTGGTCGAGCACCCCGGCTTGAACGAGCGCAACTGGCTGCTTCCGGACGAGCCGATGACCATCCGGCTCGGCTATCACGCCACCGAGCGCACCGACGACATCCTCTTCGGCATCCTGATCCACGACCAGGACGGCAACCAGCTCTTCGGCACGAACACGCGTCTGCTCGGGATCGACGTCCCGCCCGCCGACGGCGACGGCGAGATGTCGTTCGAGTTCCACCGCGTCCCCCTGCTCGACGGCACGTACCTCGTCACGCTCGCGATCCAGTCGGTCGACGAGGGGACCGTGTACGACTGGCGCGAGCAACAGACCAGCTTCGAGGTCATGAACCCCTCGCAGACGAGCGGTCTGGTGTCGTTCCCGCTCGACGTGAAGTTCGTCGACCCCGCGCAGGGGGCCCAGGGCCGCGGCCCGGGTCCGGGTGCCGGCGCGTGACCGTACGCGAATTGCTGGTCGCGCCGGTGCGGCGCGCCCTGCACGAAGGCGCGGCGCGGTGGCCGCGCCTACGCCGGATCGTCGAGATCGGCGCCCGCGAATTGGAGCGCGCCCTCCACGACGACCTGTACACGGAGGGCTATTACGGCGATGCGGGCGGGGCCCGCGCCGAGCAGGCCCTCGAGATCGGCACCGCTGAATACACGCGTACCGCGACGCACGCCGACGAGGGCGCCTACCTCGTGTGGAGGTTCCTTCCGGTCCGCACGACGCTCGACGTCGGATGCGCGTTCGGTTTCTTCGTCGAGGCCGAACGTGAGCTCGGGCTCGACGCGCGCGGCGTCGACGTCAGCCAGTACGCGTTGGACCACGCCGCGCTCGGCGCCCGTGGCCACGTGCGCTACGGCAACCTGCTGCATCGACTGCCGTTCGGTCGGGGCGCGTTCGAAGGTGTCTCGCTCTTCGAGACGCTCGAGCATCTTCCCCCCGAAGTCGTGCCCCGGGCGTTGCGTGAGGTCCGGCGGATGACGACCGGCTACGTGATCGCGACGATTCCCTCCTTCGGTCCCAATGAGCACGGGCCCGGCGGTTGGTTCGACGTGAAGGTGCGTCCCGAGCGGCTCGACCACTACCGGTCGCTCGGCGACGACTACGAGGGGCCCGTCGCGTACGACGATCTTTACCGCGACGCCGATGGCGCACCCGTCGAAGGACACCTCACCATCGCGTCGTTCGGCTGGTGGACGCGTCAATTCGAGGCCGCGGGGTTCGTACGCGACGGTGCGCTCGAGCGCCGCATCCATCCGCACCTCGCCCGGCTCGGTCTCACCAAGTACTGGAACCTCTACGTGTTCCGGGTCCCGGACGCGCCCGTCGTCACGGGTGAGCAGCGATCAGCGTCGGAGATCGCCGACGTCGAGAAGCGATTCGGCTTCGACGAACGCGTCGCCGACCCCGAGGATCTTGCGCGGGTGGAGGCGGCTTTGGGCCGGGTCGCGGTCGATCAAGCTCCGCGCCCCCAAACTCCCTTCGACACGTGAACCGGTTCGGCCGGTTCCTGCCTCGGCGCGCGCAGGACGCCGTCCACATCTGGCGGGTGCGCACGCGCGATCGGTTGCTGTTCGGTGGTGATTGGGACATTCGCAATGCGTTGCCCGAGCGGTTCGTGCGAGCCGCGTTCCAGATCGTGTTGCGCCGCGATCCCGATCCGAACGGGTTGCAGAACTATCTGACCGTTCTCGAAGACAAGAAGCTCACTCCGGATGGCGTGCTCGACGAGCTCATCACGTCGATGGAGCTGCGCGTCGACGTGCCGTATCAGAACGTCCTGCGCTCGTTGCACCAGTCGCGCTGCGACTTCGTGCGCATGCTGCCGCGTGCCGCGCGGATCCTCGACCTCGGTGGGACCGATCAGGCCGAGGACGCGGGCGCGCTCGTCTCGATGGGGTACCCCTATCCGTTCGAGCTCCTGACGATCATCGATCTGCCGGGCGGCCAGCGCCACGACCTGTACGGCTACATGGCGTCGTCGGAGACCGTCGGCTCGCGCTGCGGGCCGGTGCAGTACCGGTATCACTCGATGGTCGACCTCTCGCTCTATCCCGACGCGTCGTTCGATCTCGTGTTCAGCGGGCAGACGATCGAGCACGTCACCGAGGACGAGGCCCGAAAGATGCTCGCCGAAGTGCGGCGCGTTCTCGTGCCCGGCGGTTGGTTCTGCCTCGACACGCCGAACCGCCGCGTGACCGCGCTGCAGCTCGGCGCCGAGGTGCTCACGAACCCCGATCACAAGCTGGAGTACACGCACCCGCACCTGGCGGGTCTGCTCACCGACGCCGGCTTCGATGTCGTCGGTGCGTACGGGCTCAGCCTGGCCGACGAGTCGATGACGAACGGCGAGTTCGACGTGACCGAGGTCGCGGCCAAGCACGGTGTGTACGCGGAGATCGAGGACTGCTACTTCCTCGCGTACATGTGCCGGACGCCCGCTTCGTCATGAGCGGCGGCGGCCGGACGGTCACGACGCGCGGGCGGCGGCGGCGCGCGCGCTGACGGATTGCAGGAACGCTGCGTAGCGACCGATCACGTCCGACCAGCGGTAGTGCCCGTCGACGAACGACTGCCCTGAGCGGCCGAGCGCGGTGCGGAGCCGGGGCTGGGCCGCGAGGCGATCCAGCGCGACCTCGAGCTCGGCGTAGTCGCCGAATGCCAGGCCGCCACCCGATCGCCGCACGTGATCGAGCGTCACGTCGCAGCGCCGGTTCACCAGCACCGGAGTGCCGACGCACCACGCCTCCATGAGCACGATGGAGAACGACTCGAATGCGCTCGGCGAGACCAGCGCGAACGCGTCGCGAAGCAGTCCCCATTTCACAGCCTCGTCGACGGCGCCGACGGTGATGATGTCGGGATGGGTCGGTGGTTCGTTGGCCACCGGTCCCGCGAACACGAGCCGGAGATCTCCGCCCCGCCGGTGCTTGTACCGGGCGAAGCACTCCGCCAGCAGCCGCGCGCCCTTACCGTCGTCGACGCGTCCGAGGCAGAGAAGGTACGGGCGATCGTCGAGCCCGAGCGCGGCGCGGGCGTGCGCGCCGACTCCTGCACCGGCGTCGACACCGAGACCGACGACCACCGCCGGTTTCGACGCGATGGCGAACCGGTGCTCGACCAGGCGGCGTTCGGGCTCACTCCAGTACGCGAGCCCCGCCGCGTCGTCGAACACTTCGCGGTAGAGCGGGAGCCGGAGCATGGGTTCGTCGTGTGCGGCGGGATGCAGCACTGCACGCGCGGCCACGCGGGGCAGGCCCGCGACCGTCGGGTGGTACAGGAACGGGTGAAAGGCGATGACGTCGGCATCGGTGTGCGCGATCGCCTCGATCAGCGCGGGCGCGATCGGTCCTTGCTTGTCGATCCAGGCGCGTTGTTCGGCGGCGGTGACGCGGCGGCCGCGGCGGACGACGAGGTCGGTCGCCGCGTTGAAGTCGGCGGAACGGCGGCCCGTGACGGGGAACCGGTGCACGCGGACGCCGTCGACCTCGGTCGCGCCCGGCGGGTAGTGGTCGGCCCACGTCGTGGTGTCGAGCGCGCACGTCGTCAGCGCTTCGACGGTGAAGTCGGGCCGGGTCGCGAGCCGGGTCGCGAGCAGCCGGGCCGCGGTCTCGGCGCCGCCCGGGATCTCGACGCCGTAGCGCGGAGTGACGACGGCGAGCTTCATCAGTTCGTCGCCGCCGAGGTGACGGCTTCGACGAACGCGGGTCCCGTCCGCGAGAGGTCGAAGTCCTGGACGCGCCGGGCGCCGGCCTCGACCAGTTGTCGGCGCAGCGCGGTGTCGCCGACGACGCGGTCGACCGCGGCCGCGACGGTGCAGGGATCCTTGACGTCGAGCAGGAGTCCCGCCTCGCCGAGAGTTTCCGGCACGGCAGTCGCGGCGTACGCGACGATCGGGACCCGGTGGTGCATCGACTCCAGCAGCGGCACGCAGAACCCTTCGTGCTCGCTGCACACGACGAAGACGTCGGCGGTCGCGTAGTGGGCCGCGAGCTGCGCATCGGAGACGCCGCCGGTGATCGTGACCGCGTCGTCGAGGCCGAGCGCGTGGATGAAGCGCTGCAAGGTTCGGGCATAGCCGTCTTCCCGGCCCCCACCGACGAGGTTCAGGTGCGCGTCGGGATTGTGAAACCGGCGATACGCGGCGAAGGCCTTGACGATGTCGTGTTGGGCCTTGTTCGGTGCCAGCCGTCCCACGAACAGCCACGTCACGCCGCGCCGCGCCGGGACGGGAGCGGGTGCGACGCCGAACGTGGTCAGATCGAGAAGGATGGGGACGACCGTCGTCCGCGTGAAGCCCGCCTCGATGAGGTCCTGCTCGTTGTAGCTCGAGTCGGCGACGCCGAGGCGCGAGCGGACCGCCAGCTCTCGCAACTGGGCCCGGCCCCATGCGACGCCGTGTGCCGCGACGGGCTGCCAACCGGTGATGTAGCGCATGGGCGTGAGGTTGTGATGGTTGACGACGATCGGTTCGTCGCGCGCCAGGACGGCGTCGGCGACGACCGAGCCGATCGCCATCTGGTACACGACGACGTCGGCGCGCGTGCGGGCGGCATCGCGCAGGAGATGGGCGCCGCGGTCGGCCCAGGCCGGATCGATTTC
>JAUZEI010000160.1 GCA_030839105.1 Actinomycetota bacterium | reverse complement strand
CTCATCTCGGGAGGACACGACGAGTACTGGTCGGTCGCCAAGCGAAACGCGGTCGAGTCTGCGCGCGACCACGGGGTCAACCTCATGTTCCTCGGCCCGAACGCGGCGTACTGGCGCATCAGGCTGGAACCCTCGCGCCTCGGCGCGAATCGCCTCGAGGTGAACTATCGCGTCGCGCGCGCTGATCCGATGTTCGGCAAGGACGATTCCCAGGTGACCACGTTGTGGCGTTCGCCTCCGAACGCGCGCCCGGAGAGCACGTTGGTCGGCGTGATGTTCTTCTGCTTCGGCGCCGACGACGACGGCGTCGTCGCCGACGCGTCATCGTGGGTGTTCGACGGCACCGGACTCGAGAACGGCGACCGCATCCCGAAGCTGATCGAACGCGAGGCGGATCACGTCGACCCGGCCTTTCCGGCGCCCGCCGGCATCCAAACGCTCCTGCACTCGCCCGTTTCATGCCTGGGTCTGGGCGGTAAGCGAGTCCGCGGCGCCGGGTTCTTCTCCGACACGACCTACTACACCACCAAGACGGGCTCCGGGGTGTTCGCGACGGGCGCGCCGTGGAACTGCAAGCTCTACGACGGGTGCCCGAGCGGAACGTCCCGCCCCGACACGACCGTGCAACGGATCACGGAGAACGTGCTGCGCGCGTTCGCGGCGGGACCGGCCGGAAGAGCACACCCTTCCCAGGACTCCAATGCGCGGTCGACGTCCCCCTGACGCGTCCGCCGACGACGGGGCTCCGTGAGTGTCGGTGCTCCGTTCGCGTGCGCGGCCGTCGGCAGGTCATGACGCGATGACGCCGACCGCGCCGACCGGAGTGCGCCGACCGACACTCCTCTACCGACCGCATCTCGACGGGCTGCGCACCGTCGCGGTCTATCTCGTGCTCGCGTTCCACGCCGGGCTGAGCGGCTTTCGGGGAGGTTTCGTCGGCGTCGACGTGTTCTTCGTGCTCTCGGGGTTTCTGGTGACCTCGATCCTTCTCCGTGACCTCGCGGCGACCGATCGTGTGGACTTCGGGCGCTTCTACGTCAGTCGAGTCCGTCGGATCCTTCCCGCGGCGATCATCACGTTGTGCGTGACCGCGATCGCGTACGCGGTGGTCGCGACACCGTCAGAGATGCTCGATGTGCTCGGCGGGTTCCGAGCCTCGTGCCTCTACGTCGCGAACTGGTTCTTCATACGTCAGTCAACCGACTACTTCGCGTCGAACGTGAACGCGAGTCCGGTATTGCATTTCTGGTCGTTGGCCGTCGAAGAACAGTTCTATCTGCTGTGGCCGCTCCTGCTCGGCGGCCTCTACCTCGCGACCAGGCGCGCTCGGCGGCAGTGGTGGGTGCTCCGAGGTCTCGTGCTCGCGGCGGCCGTGGCATCGGCGGCGGAGGCATGGCGCATCGCGGGCAGCAACCTCGAACGCGCGTACTACGGGACCGACACTCGCGCGTATCAGCTGCTCGCCGGTGCACTCCTGGCGTTGACGCCCCAGTTGATGCGGGCCGGCCCGCGCGTCGTGAAACACATGGCCTGGTTGGTCACGCTGCTCCTCGCCGGTCTCGTGATCGTGGCGTCGTCGGCGGTGGACGCCGGGCCGATCACGCGCGGCATACTTGCCGCGGGGTTGGCGACGCTCCTGATCGTCGGCCTGGAGAACTCTCGTGGCGGCTTGGTCAAGGAGCTGCTGTCGTCACGACCGACTGCATACCTCGGACGACTTTCCTACGGAACGTATCTCTGGCATTGGCCGATCATCGTGATTGCGGTGCACGGCCGGCACGTCGACTCGTTGACGCTCTTCGTGATGACGTGTGCGGGGGCGACGGGGCTCGCGGCGCTCAGTCACCACTTGGTGGAGCAGCCGCTTCGCGCGTCGCACGTTATCGAGCGCTACAAACGACTCGCGATCGGACTAGGTGTCGCCGCGAGCGTTGCCGTAGGGCTCGCGTTCATGCCGTCGGTACTCGACAGCACCCACAGCACGAGCGGCAACGCGACGGCCGGGACCTTGCTCGACTGGCGGGCCGCGCGAAGCGACATCGCCAAGCTTCCGGACTGCCTCGGCAGATCGGTGGAACGATGCACCGCCGTCCACGGAACCGGGCAACGCGTGCTCCTGATCGGCGACAGCCACGCGCAGATGTGGCTTCCCGCCCTGGAAGCCATCGCGAAAAAGGAGTCGCTGACCTTGTCCGTTGCCGTCCTCGACGCGTGTCCGTGGCAGCGGGGCATGCTCTACCTGGGAAGCGGCAGCCTCAGCCGAAACTGCAAGCGTCATCAGGCCGATTGGTACGACCGCGTCGTCCCCACCTTCGACCCCGACATCGTCGTGCTCGCGCAGTCGGGCTCGGGGAATGCGAGCTTCGCCATCCCGTTCACGTTTCCCGACGGAAAGAAACTCGCCTTCGGGCAAGCGGGATACGACGAAGCGCTGAACAACGCGTCCGCCGCCACGGTCGAGATGCTCCGAGCGCAACACCGCCGTGTGGTCATCTTCGAACCGATACCCGTGACGTTTCCGTTCGACCCGCTCAGTTGCCTTTCCCGGGGCGTCGCGCCGCAGGATTGCACCGACAAGGTCGATGCGCGCG
>JAUZEI010000143.1 GCA_030839105.1 Actinomycetota bacterium | reverse complement strand
CCGAAGTTTGCCGTCTTCTTCAAGGGCCTCGGCGCGAAGTTGCCCCTCACGACGCGCCTGCTCATCGGCGCCGCCGACTTCACCCAGAAGTTCTGGTACCTCTACATCGTCGCGGCCGCCGGATTCGTCGCGGTCGCCGTGTACTTCTGGAAGGCGCCCGGGGGACGGCGGCTTCGCAACCGGCTGACGCTGCGCACGCCGCTCATCCGAGACATCGTCCTGTATTCCGTCGTCGAGCGTGTGACCCGGATTCTCGGCGCGATGTCGCGTTCCGGCGTGCCGCTCCCCGACGCGATGGCGGCTGCGATCCAGGGCGCCGACAACAGCGTGTTCGAAGAAGGACTCCTGGGCGCGCAGGCCCGCATGCTCGAAGGTGAAGGTCTCGCGGGCCCGGTGTCGGACACGGGTCTCTTCCCGGAAGCGGCGGTGCAGATGATGCGGGTCGGGGAGAACACCGGCACGCTCGACATCCAACTCGAGAACGCGTCGGACTACTACGCACGCGAGCTCGAGAACAAGCTCAAGAAGCTCACCACGCTGTTCGAGCCGGCCGTGATTCTCGTGATGGGCCTCGTCGTGGGATTCGTCGCGGTCGCGCTCGTGCAGGCGATGTACGGAATCTACGCCGCGCCTGCAGTGGGCGGTCTCAAATGACTCAGCGCTTGCATCACGGCATCGCATGCGCGTCGGACCAGGCGGTGGTGCCCCACGGCATCGATCCTTGACCGGTCGCTCGGCCGGACGGCTGACTGACACGCGCGCTCGTGCGTGATCGTCTTTTACTCATTTTGGCAGCATTCCGCTGCCCTTCCAGGAGGCAATGCATAGTGCGAAGTCGCATCAATTTCAAAGAGAAGAACCTCGTCGAGCGCGGTTTCACGCTCGTCGAGCTGCTCGTCGTCATCGTGATCCTCGGCATCCTCGCCGCCGTCGTGGTGTTCGCGGTGGGCGGTATCACCAACAAGGGCAAGACGAGCGCGTGCACGATCGAAGTGCGCACGATCAACACCGCGTTGCAGGCGTTCTACGCGAACACGAACGCGTACCCGCCCGGCACGGTCGTGGCCCCGATGCTGACTGCGCTCCTCGGAGCAAAGTTGATCTCGACCGCCACGAACACGTCGAGCAGCGTGGGCGCCGCGTACGACGGCAGCGGCAACTACTCCGCGACCTGCTAGCGGTGTGACGTCCTTCGCCTCGGGTGAGGAGTTCGGGCTCCCTGCCCGAGGCGACGAAAGTCGTACGTCGAGGGACGAGACATCTGGAACCTGACGAGGAGGTGGATTCGATGACGGTCACCGGCATACGTGTCGATGCGATCGAGACGTACCTCAAAGAGGTGATTCGACTCGGTGGCACCGACCTCCTGATCACACCCGGTTCACCGGCCCGCGTCCGGGTCGACGGCCGACTTGCGCCCATCAAGGGCGCGCCCGCCCTGCGCGCCGAGGACACGCAGTCGATGATCGAGGGACTGCTCTCGGAACAGCTGCGCGCGCAGCTGCAGGAGGAGCGCGACCTCGACGTCTCCTTCGCGTACGCGCAATCGCACCGCTTCCGCGCCAACTGCTTCTTCCGCAGTGGAGAGCTCGCGATGTCGGTTCGCGCCATCCCGCTCGCGGTGCCGAGCCCGGAAGAGATCGGCATCCCGCCGATGCTCGCTCGAGCGTGTGACTTCAAGCAGGGCTTCGTACTCGTCACCGGGCCGACGGGATCGGGCAAGTCGACGACGCTCGCGTCGATGATCGAGCACATCAACACGCGCCTGCCGGTGCACATCCTCACGATCGAGGACCCGATCGAGTACACGCACAAGCATCGCGTCGCGGCGATCGACCAGCGCGAGGTCGGGGTCGACGCGCAATCCTTCGCCCGGGCGCTGCGATCGGCCCTTCGAGAGGATCCGGACGTCATCCTCGTGGGCGAGATGCGCGACCCGGAGACCATCCAGTTCGCGCTCACGCTCGCGGAGACCGGCCACCTCGTGTTCGCGACCTTGCACACGAACGACGCGTCACAGTCGTTGGATCGCATCTCCGACGTGTTCCCGCCCGAGCGGCAGACGCAGATCCGCGTGCAGCTCGCGGCGTCGGTCGCGGCCGTGGTGTCACAACGACTCCTGCCGAGAGTCGGAGGTGGTCTGGTGGCGGCATTCGAGCTGCTGCTCGCGAACGATGCGGTGCGCAACCTGATCCGCGACGGGCGAACGCATCAACTGCGCAACGTCATCCGGAGCGGCAAGGCCGAAGGAATGCAGACGCTCGAGGACAGTCTGAACCAGCTCATTGCCTCGGGGCGGATCTCCTACGACGACGCGGTCGTGCAGTCGATGCGACCGAAGGAGCTTCTGCGGCGCGGCGCCACGCCGGGACCGCGCGTCGCAGTTCCGCCCCACATCACAACCGGGTAACGCCGAGGTCACGCCGCCGGCGCATCCTCGGAGTGGCGTTCGCGCGTACGCGCGCCGAGCCACCGACCAGGAGACCACTCACATGACGATCGCCCATTCGCACGGCCCCGGAAGATCGCGGCCCCGTACGGCCGGCGTCTGGAATGCGGCGTCCGAGAAGACCTTCCGATGGGTCCGGGTGACCTGTCCCGCGTGCGGCATCGTGCGCGTGCGGACCGACCGCGTCGTGCTCCGCCGCTGTGTCGACGACCAGACGTGGTCGTATCGGGCGCGGTGCTCGAGCTGTGAGGTGACGTTCGTCGACTCGACTCCCGCGTTGCTCGCTCTCCCGGCGGTCGCGGCCGGCGTCGAGCTCGAGCTGTGGTCGTTGCCGAGACCCAGCGGCCGAGCGTCCGGGTCGACCCTGCAGGCGATAGATCTGCTCGAGCTGCACCTCGCCCTCCTCGAGCCGGACTGGTTCGACCAGATGGCACGCGTGAAACCCGGAGGGGATCGCTGAGTCCGAGACCCGATCGGGCATTCCCGAAGGCGCTCGATCCGGGTGGAAAGCCGCGATCGGGCCGACAGCCGCGTCTCCGGGCCGCGGGTACCTGGCACCCGGCATCAAGGCGTGCCCTCCGGCGCCCGATATCGCTCGCGTGAGCCGTAGTCCGCTCAGTGACGCCGCGCGGGCGGCGTGTCTCGATCAGGTGATGCGCGCGCTCTGGCGGAGCTCGCTCCTCGGCATTCCGGCCTCGACACTGCTCGCCCTCATCCTGGGGAGCTCGGTCCCGGTGTCGCGGCGGGTCGAATTCGTCGTCTTCGTATCGGTCGCGGACATCGCCAGCATGGTGTGCGCCGGCTTTTACCTCCGCCGGCGGCGCGCGGGAACGCTGGTGCTCCGCTATCCGCCGGGGCTCGTCTGCATGATGTTCGTGGCGGTCGCGTGGGCGTCCCCGGCACTGTTCGCACTGCCGAGTGCGCACCATGTCGAGCTCCGCACCGTGTACCTGCTCTTCGTCTGCGCGACATCGGCAACGTGGGTGGTCGGTACCGCGGCGCGGCGGCTGTACTTCTACGCATCCCAGATTCCGCTCCTGTTGATCGTGAGCCTCGCCTTCACGCTCTCGGGCGACCGCGTCACGCGGCTCCTGGGGATCGCGGTGCCGATCTACTTCATCGTGATGGCGTCGCTGCACCAAGAGGTTCACGGAGTCGTGGTGAGCGAGTTACAGCTGCGCGAGCACAACGACGAGACCAACGCCCAGCTGCGTGACGCCAACGCACAACTCGTGCGCCGCGCACTTCGCGACGAGCTGACCGGTCTCGCCAACCGCGCTGCGTTCGTCGATCTGTTGCAGCGGGCGGTCGGCGACGCGCGCGAGCACGGCACGATCGTGGGAGTGCTCTACTTCGACGTCGATCGCCTGAAGATAGTCAACGACTCTCTGGGTCACGCGACGGGCGACATGCTCCTCGTCCAGATTGCGGAGCGCGTACACCGCATGCTCCGCACGACCGACGTTCTCGCGCGCCTGGGCGGCGATGAGTTCACGATGTTGCTCGACAAGTTGCGCAGCAACGCCGAGGCGCTCGTCATCGCCGAACGGGTCGCGCAGGCCTTCGTGGAACCGTTTGCGGTGGGCGGCCGCTCGATCAACGTGTCGGCGAGCATCGGTGTCGCGACCAACCGTGAGGTGACGGATGATGCGGAGACGTTGCTGTCGTTTGCCGACGCCGCGCAGTACCGCGCCAAGCAGAGCGGTCGGAACCGGATCGAAGTGTTCGACATCAAGTTGCGGGCCGCGATCGAGTCGCGCCTCGACGACGAGCACGCGCTGCGGGACGCGATCGCGAAGTCGCGCATCGTCGCCTACTACCAGCCCGAAGTCGATCTCCTGACCGGTCGGTTCGTCGGTGCCGAGGCCCTCGCCCGCTGGGAGCACCCGGAACGGGGAGTGCTCGACGCGGGGAAGTTCGTTCCACTCGCCGAGGAGACGGGCCTCGTGTTCGGTCTCGACGACGCGATCGTGGCCGACGCGGTCGCGACACGGATGGCGCTCGGGGCGAGCGGCATCGTTGCCGACGACTTCCGGATCTGGTGCAACGTCTCCGCGACGCATCTGACGCGCGGTATGCCCACGCGCGAGCTGGCCCGGCTCCTCGAACGCACGGGGTGCGACCCGAACCTCATCGGTCTCGAGATCACGGAAACCGCCGTGCTGCCCGATGTCGCCGCGGCTGCGCGCGAGATTGCGGCCGCCCGGAAGCTCGGCATCAAGGTCGCGCTCGACGATTTCGGCACCGGTCACTCCTCGCTGACGCTGTTGCGTTCGCTCACCATCGATCGCGTGAAGATCGACCGCACGTTCATCACCGAATTCACGCGTGACTCGCGCGACGCGGCCATCGTGCGGCGGGTCATCGGCCTCGCCCACGACCTCGGTCTCGACGTGGTCGCCGAAGGTGTGGAGACACCGGAGCAGGCGCGGCTCCTGGTCGAGCTCGGCTGCCCGCGCGCCCAGGGCTGGCTGTTCGCCAAGGCGTTGCCCATCGCCGACCTGCGGACCCGGCTCGACGAGCAGCGGGGGGTCGCGTCGGTCAACGGCGAATTCGCGGTCTCGCCCGGACCGGCACTACGCGTCGCGGAGTAGCGTCTCGCCG
>JAUZEI010000144.1 GCA_030839105.1 Actinomycetota bacterium | reverse complement strand
CGGACCATCGGACGTATCGCGGCCTTGCCTGCCGCGGCGATACCGCGCTCAGCTGGGCTGGTCCTGGAGCTGTTCGAACGTGAAGCTGTGTTGTGAAGTGAGCATCGTGGTGATCGTGGCGGCGGGCGCCGGACGAGCGAACAGGAATCCTTGCGCGGCGTCGCAGCCGAGATTGCGCACGGCGCTCAGCTCGGCGTGCGATTCGACGCCTTCCGCGAGTGCGACGAGACCGAGCGCATGAGCGAGGCTCGCTACGTTCGAGGTGATGGCCGCGTTCTTCGCGTCGCGCTCGACCCCGTCGATGAAGGAGCGGTCGACCTTGATGACATCGATCGGCAGCTTGCGGAGGAGACCGAGTGACGACAAGCCCGTGCCGAAGTCGTCGAGCGCTATCTTCACGCCGAGGTCGCGGAGCTCATGCAGTTCACGTCGGATGCGGTCGCCCTTCGGACCATCGTCGACAATCGCGTTCTCGGTGATCTCGACGCCGAGCAAACGGGCGGGGATGCCGGCGCACTCGATGGCGCTGCGGACCATGGCGGGCAGACCACCCACGGCGAGCTGCTTGCCCGAGAGGTTCACCCAGACCACGAACGGTTCGGGCAGCAGGCGCGCCGAATGCCAGTCGGCGGCTTGCGCGCACGCTTGCATCAGCACGAGCTCGCCGAGCGAGTGAATGAGGCCTGTGGTCTCGGCCACGGGAATGAATCGGGCGGGCGGAACGATCCCGTGCTCTCGGGTCTGCCACCGCAGTAAGGCCTCGACTCCAGTGATCGCACCGGTCTCGATGTCGACCGTCGGCTGGTAGTGAACCGAGAACTCGTCGTGCTGCAATCCGAGCCGCATGGCCTGTTCGAGTCCGAGCAGCTCGCTGAAATCGCGCGCCATCTCGTACTGGAACACCTCGTAGCGATTGCGCCCTGATTCCTTCGCTGCGTACATCGCAACGTCGGCGTACCGCAACAGCTCCTCGACGTCGCCGTCGCCACCGGAATGGACTGCGACACCTCCACTCGCCGTGAGCGTCAAAGGACGCCCCGAGACCGTGAGGGGGGCGGCGAAGTCTTCGAGGATGCGTTGCGCGACGTTGCAGGCTTCGGCTTCGCTCGTTGCGTCGAGGAGCAATGCGAACTCGTCTCCTCCGAGCCGGGCTGCAGTATCGCTGGGACGACTGATCGCCCTGAGTCGGTGACCCACCTGGACGAGCAGCTCGTCGCCGGCATTGTGTCCGAGACTGTCGTTGACGTGTTTGAAGCCGTCGAGATCAAACAGGAGCACCGCAACCATCTCGCCGGTCCGCGAGGACCGCGCGAGCGCGAGCTCGAGGCGGTCGCGGAACAGCGCACGGTTCGCGAGGGCGGTGAGGCCGTCGTGGAATGCTTGATGCGTGAGCTCCTCGGCGAGCCGTACGCGCTCGGTGATGTCCCGAGCGTTCAAAACGATTCCGCGCACATTCATATCGGCGCGCAGATCGCTGACGTAGGCCTCGATGTGCCTCCAATCACCGAAGCTGGTGCGCACTCGCAGCACGACTTCATGTGGTTGTCCGTGCGCAATCGCGGAGCTGAACGTCGCGCGGTCATCGGGATGCACGATCATCTCGCAGCCGCGGCCGAGGAGCTCACCGCTGTCGTGTCCGAGAGCTTCCGTAACTGCGCTGCTGACGTAGCAGCAAATCCCCGAGGCGAACACGAAGAAGAGATCGGTCGACCGTGTCACGAGCGCGCGGAAGTGGGAGCTTTGCCGACGCGTCACTCGCATCAACGCCCAGCCAAGGCAGAGTGCGACGAACGCCCCGACAATCGCGAGCCCGAGTTGCATCCGCCGGAGATCGGCAAGGTTGCGATCGGTCTGGTTTCCCAGTGTGCGCGCGGCATTGAGCGCGACGTTCTCCGTGATTGCAGCGAGAATGCGCAGCCGAGTCACGGGGTCCTTGACGTCGATGACTTCGTGTGCGCTCAACGGGACGATTCCGAGCGACGTACCGGCGAGCACAGCTCGACCGGTGGCAATCAGGTCGACAACCAAGCGGCGGCCTTGCTCCAACTGTGCGCGCAACGTCGCATTGTGAACGACCGAGACCCGAACCTCGTCGTCGTCGCCGTCGACTGCGGGCGCGGTCCCGCCGTCGAGAAGAACCGTCGCGCTGCGAGCCAGCACCTCCGCGATCGCCTCGGGATCTGCGACGGCGTGCGATCGCACGAGCAGCACCTCGCTGAGATACCGCTCGGAGAGCGTGCGCTGACGGGACATCACGCGGACGAGCTCCGCACGATGTTCCGAACGTTCCACACCGCGCGTGGACGCGATCAACGAGAAGGCGGAGAATCCGGCGAACAACGCGACGATCACCGCGATAGTTCCCCGTCCGCGGCTCTCGAACGGCGTATAGCGCCGGCTGCGAATCACTACATCACCGTCACGGTCACGTGCATGCCGCCACGAAAATGCCCGGCCATGTTGCAGAACAGCTCGTACTTTCCCGGCTCGAGATGCACGTGCAGGTCGTGGGTTGTGCCGGGCTCGACCGGCTCCAGTATGCCGATCGTCCGATCCTCGAGCGCGTCCTCGTCGAGTGTGATGCCGTCGTGACGAACGGGCAAAACGCCGTTGACTCGGACGATGATGAGCTCGTGGTCATCCGGGCCATCGTTCCGCACGCGAAAGCGGGCGTCGCCCGCGCTCAGGGTCGTTGGCGCGACGATTGCGAAGTCACGCTCGACAATGGAAACGACTCGTCCGGTCGACTGTGCATCGCCGCCACCCGGACGCGAGCAGCCGGCACCGGCACCACCCACGGTCGCAACGGTGACGATCGCGACGACAAGGCGCAGGCGCGGCACTCATCCTCATCGACCGATCCCTGCACCGGGTTAACGAGCCTCGGACGCGCCAGACACCAATTTGGGGCAGTCCCGGCGACGAACCGCCCCGCCAGGCCTCGTAGTCGAGGGCCTTCGTACCGGCTCGCCTCAGTGAGTACCTACTGCAGCCGACCGCCTGCTCCAATCGGCGGCCACTACTGCCGCGGGCCGTCGGTGTAGGTAACCACGGCGGGGACGGCCGCACAGCCTGTCCGCAACCTACGAACGGCACACCAATGTGGAACAGGAGCCGCGCCCGATCTGAACGATCGGCGCAACCGCAACCTGCAGTCGAGGATTCGCGACGATGCCCTCTGGCTCTCGCCGGGGGCATCGTCAGCGGCACACTGTCGCTCCTGTAACGGTACGCCCGGCGCGCAGAATCGGCAAGAGACTTGCGCCTGCAATCGCGGCGTGGGGGCAAGTGCCTCGCATGCATCACCACGATCGAGAATTCGCTCGGAGTCCTCGCGCTGCGCAACCGCGAGATGCGTCGACGCCCGCGCCGCAGCTACCGTGCCATCCATGTGGCCGAGGTCCGACGCCAAGTTGTTCGGGCGACACGGAGCCCCTTCGCGGCATCGTCAAACCCAACCAGCGGTAGCCGGCTCGGCATGGCCGAAGAGCATCGCTGAATACGAGCGCAGCAAGGCAGCGCTCAAGACGGCGAGCGCGAAAGGCGAGCGCACGCGTTAAGTGGGGACCGGTTTGCGCTACCGACTGCGCCGATCTCGACAGTTGGATCTTTCGGCAATCGACGGCTCCGACCGATCCGCCGCGCGCTGCCACACTTTGGTGCAACATCGGCTGCGGGATGATCGCCACGGCAGCACGCGTGCGGCGCCGCTGACGCGGCGCCGCACCCGAGTCACGTCCAAGGATTGGCGACGTGTTGGTTCAGGCCGCTTTTATTTAGATGGCGGGGAGGTTCCAGCGGTCGGCAGTCGGTGCGGTGTCGTTGATGCTGACGCTCGTACCGCCGGCGGCGATCGGGTTGATGAGTTGTTGGACCCAGTAGGTGTCGCCCGTCGCGGTGTTCACCCATTGGTGGACCATTGCCTGGCCGGTTCCCAAAGTGCGCGCCTGGGCGCGGTCCCAATCGTTGCCGACGCCGAAGACGAGTGAACCGCCGGACGTGGTGGTCAGGCTCACACCGGGCGCGCCGGTCGCGCCCGCCGCACCCGCAGCCGTGCCGACGCCGGAGGCACCCTTGAACGCGACGACGGTCAACGATTGATCCGGCGTGGCCGAGTTGGTGAGCACTGACTGCACCGTCACGTTGGTGAGCGCGCTCGGTGCGCGCGCTTGCCAGACCTCCGCGGATCCGGCCTGCGTGTTCGTGCGGCGCACGAGGGTCCAGGTGAGTCCGCCGCCGCTGACGGTCGCGGTCTGCGCGACGCTGCGAGGCCCGTCGGAGCCGACGAACGCGACGAGCAGTTCGCCGGCCGCGCTCGTCGAGAACGGTGCGGTCACCACCGTCGCCCCACCATCGACCGCCACCGTTCGATCCACGCCGAGCGTCGGCCCCGTTCCCGTGTAGGTGGCGGTATAGGTCGCGGCTGCGATCGGCGCAGTGATCTGATGCGTCCCGGCGAGCCCGTCCGACCAGGTCGCGAAGTTGTACGTCGTCGTGCCGACGTTCTGGGGCGTGATCGCCGACACCGAATTAGCCGAACCGACGATGACTGTTCGGGTGAAGGGTGTCGCCTGGCTCGACGAGCCGACCGTCAACTGCAGCCCGATCGGGTTCGTCTGGAAGGTCAGATCGACGGTACGCGGGTCGAGCCGAACCGACGTCGACGCCGAGCGGCCGCCGGCGTCGGTGGCCGTGAGCTGCAACTCCATGTACGACGGATAGTCGTGGTCCGGCGCGTTGAAGGAGCCCGACGCGCCGGGCATCGTCTGGACCACGTGCGTGTGGCACGCCGACGGGCAGTGGTGCAACAGCACGCTCCAGGTGAGGTTCGCGGGCGGGATCGCCGCGCCACTCCCGTCGGTCGCGTGCCCGGAGAAGTTGATCGGGTCGCCGACCGCCCAGTGCAGGGCGGCGGTCGGCGTGTCGATCACCGGAACCGGCAGGCCGGTCACCGTCGCGCTCGCCTGGTTACTCGGCGGTCCCGCGTTTCCGGCCGCGTCATGAGCGGTCACCCGGTAGAAATAGGTGCCGCCCGCAAGGCCCGAATCGCCGAACGTCAAGCCCGACGCGAGGCCGATCTGATTGGTCGGACCGGGCGTGAAGCCCGAGACGGTCGATCGATACACCGTGTATCCCGTCACGCCGACCGCGTCGGTCGCCGCGCCCCAGGACAGCGCGGCGCTGCCGGCGCCGCCGCTCGCCGAGAGGGTCCCCGGCGCGGAGGGGGCGACAGTGTCACCCGATTTGATCTCGACGGCGGTGATGTTCCAGCGGTCGGTGGTCGGTGCGGTGTCGTTGATGGTGACGCTGCTGGCCGAGGCGGCGACCGGGCTGGTGAGTTGTTGGACCCAATAGGTGTCACCGGTGGTGTTGTTCACCCATTGGTGGACCATGGCCTGGCCGGTTCCCAAAGTGCGCGCCTGGGCGCGGTCCCAGTCGTTGCCGACCGCGTACACGAGCGAACCGCCGGAGGTCGTGGTGAGGCCCACGGTGGGCGCACCGGTCGCGCCCGCCGCGCCGGCAGATGCACCAACGGACGCCCCCTTGAACGCGACGACGGTCAGGGATTGATCAGGTGTGGCGGTGTTGGTGAGTGCCGATTGCACGGTGACGTTGGTCAGCGCGTTGGGCGCGTTGGCTTGCCAGACTTCCGCGGCGCCGGCCTGGGTGTTCGTGCGGCGCACGAGGGTCCAGGTGAGTCCGGCGCCGCTGACGGTTGCGGTCTGGGCGGCACTGCGGGGCCCGTCGCTGCCGACGAACGCGACGAGCAGTTCGCCGGCCGTGCTCGTGGAGAACGGTGCGGTCACCGCTGTCGCCCCACCGTCGACCGCGACCACGACGTCGACTGTCGGCGCGCCTGCCACGGGCGACGCGACGACGACGGCAATCTCGTTGCTGCTCGGACCGGCATTGCCGACGGCATCGTTGGCCCCGACTTTGTAGTAGTACGTCCCGCCGGCGGGCAGCGTGTCGGTGAAGGTCAGGTTCGCGGTCGTCCCGATCTGATTCGTGGGTCCGGGCGTGAACCCGGCCGTCGTCGAGCGGTACACGGTGTAGTTGGTCACTGCGACGTTGTCGGTCGCGGCGGTCCACTGCAGCGCTGCGGTTCCCGCGCCTCCGGTGCCCGACAACGTCCCGGGAGCGCTCGGCGGAATCAGATCCGGCGCGGAGATGCGGTGGATCGTGCCGTTCTCCATCGAGACGTAGAAGATGTCGCCCGAAACCGGCTCGGCCTCGAGGTCGACCGGCGCCGGATTGTCTGCGTTGGTGACAAAGTCCTTGATGTTCGCCGGATCAGGGAGCCCGTTCGTCCCGGGCATCATCACCCAAATGCAGTTGCGGGAGTGGTCTGCGAAGAACAACGCGCCGCGGTACTGGCTCGGGTAGCGGGTTCCGTTGTAGAAGGCCGTCCCCGTGATCGACGATCCCGTGGAGGTCGGGCACGTGTCACTTGCGCTCTGCGTGGCGGAGTGGGAGTAGGTGTAGTACGGCGGCGTCGCCGGGTTGGCACTGTCGGCGTACAACGAGGTGCACATGTTCAGCCCCGCGTACCCGGCCTGT
>JAUZEI010000111.1 GCA_030839105.1 Actinomycetota bacterium | reverse complement strand
GTCGGCGGCGCCGACGGCTACCGCCTCGCGATCGAGGCGAGCGCGGTCGATGCCCTCGAGGTCGTACGGCTCGCCGATGAGGTCACGGCCTTTCGGGTGGCTGCCGACATGTCCAACGCGGCGCGAGCGTGCGCAGAGGCGCTGGCACTGTTTCGCGGTGAGGGCCTTTTCGACGCGAGCGACGCGGAGTGGCTCGGACCCCATCGAGCGCAGCTGAATGGATTGCGGCTCCGTCTCTTCGAGGAACGGCTTGCAGCCCTCATGGAACTCGGGGCGACCGGGGAGGTCATCGGCGAGCTCGAGGACCTCGTTGCCGCGCATCCGATGCGTGAGGGCTTGTCCGCGCTTCTGATGACAGCGCTGTATCGCGATGGTCGCCAAGCGGACGCGCTCGCCGCCTATCGGACGGTGCGCGAGCGGCTCGCCGAGGACTTGGGGCTCGATCCCGGCCCCGAGCTGCAACGGCTCGAACAACTGGTGCTGCAGCAGGATTCGTTACTCGACGCTCCGGTCCGCGCGCCAAGACGACAGCAGCACTCGACCGGAAATGTGCCGGCACTCTCGTCGTCGATTGTCGGTCGCGATCACGACCTCGCCGAGATCGAGAGCATGACCGCGGCCCACCGGTTCGTGACGATGGTCGGCCCGGCCGGTGTCGGGAAGACCCGGCTCGCGATCGAGGTCGCGCGCCGCTCGAGTTCCGCGGACGGTGCGTGGTTCGTACGCCTCGACAGCGCGCGACGTGCCACCGCGGTCGTCGAGGCCGTTGCTGACGCGCTCCACGCGAACGGCGCGTCGGAATCGTCGCTGATCGAGCGTCTGCGCGGCGCCGACCTCCTGGTCGTTCTCGACAACTGTGAGCATGTCGTCGAAGCGGCCGCCGATGTGGTCGTGACGCTCTTGAGCGCCGACCCGGGAGTGCGCGTGCTCGCGACGAGTCAGCTCCCGATCGGATGCGACGGCGAAACCGTCTACGCGCTTCGACCGCTCACGCCCGGCGATTCGGTCGCGTTGTTCGCGGCGCGCGCCGCCGACCATGGCGCGACGATTGCGGGCGACGGCGAGGCGACAACGACGCTGGAACAGGTATGTCGATCCCTGGACGGTCTGCCGCTCGCGATCGAACTCGCCGCCGCTCGTACGAAGTCGCTGTCGATGCAGGAGATCCTGCGCCGGCTGGATGATCGCTTCAGCGTACTCAGCGACCCCACGAGCCGCCGTCCGGACCGCCGCCGAACCCTGTCGGCCGCCATCGCGTGGAGCTACGACCTCCTCTTCCCCGACGATCAAAGGGGATTGTGGGCGCTCGCATGCTTCGACGACGGTGCTCCACTCGACGCGGTGGAACACGTTCTGCAGGCGCTGAACGTTCCGCCCGAAGCCGCCGTCGATGTCGTCAGCCGATTGGTCGACCGTTCACTCGTCACTTTCGAAGCCGGGCGCGATGGCACTGCGCGCTATCGGCTCCTCGACAGCGTTCGCTCTTTCGCAACGCAGCGTCTGCAAGACGACGGAAGCGCCGACTTCGCGAAGCGGGCGCACGCCGAATGGTTCGCCGCCTCCGCCGCCCTCGCCGCCGACGGCGGGCGGGGCCCCGGCCAGGCGGTGCACCTCGCCTTTGCTCGCATCGAACGCGCCAACATCGATGCCGCGCTCGAATGGGCGAGCACGAACGACCCGGCGCTGGGCCTGCAGATCGCCAATGACTTGAGTTGGGTATGGGTCGTTCTCGGCGACGGCGTCGCCGTACACCGCGTCCGAGCCGCGCTCGCCGCGGCCGTGGCCGCCGGCGTCGCCTCGCCTTACCCGCGCGTGCTCGCCTTGCTCGGATTGGCGTGGCTCGAAGCGTCAGCGGGTGACGTTGCACAGGGCCATGCGGCTGTCTCGGAGGCGATCAGTCTGCTCGAGTCGGACGGTGACGCCTATCTCGATGCCAAGAGCAAGTGGTACTTGGCCTATGTCCTGTCGCAGCAGGGTCGGTTTCCGGAATCACTGGCCTTGCTCGAAGAGTCGCGACCGATGTTTCGTGAACTCGGGTACGAATGGGAACAGGCCGCGAGCTGGGTGTTGACTGCGCACTGCGCGGTCGCAGCCGGCGATCCGGCGTCTGCCGAAGCAGCGTGTCGCGAGGCCGAGCGCGACCTCGGTCGTCTTCCCGATCCGTGGCTGCTTGTTCATACCGAGGCGATGCTCGGCGCAGTCGCGCAAACGGCGCATCAGTTCGCGGACGCGTGTGAGCATCTCGGTCGGGCTGCCCGAGACGCGGGCGAATTGGGCTTCGCGGCCACGGAGGCGTACCACCTGGCCAACCTCGGTCGCGCACAACAACAGCGCGGAGACATCGAGGCCGCCGCAGACACACTGCATCGTGCGGTTGAAACCGCGCGAGCGACAGCAGATCTGCGCGTGGCGGCGCTGGCCCGGACACGGCTCAGTCGCGTCTTGCGCGAACAGGGCCATCTCGACGCCGCCCGGACGACGCTCCAGTTGGCCCGGGACTGGTACCAAGCCTCCGGCGGCGGCGACGGCTCCCGTCTCGCCGATTACGTCGCGGCGTCGATGACTTCACAGTTCGCCGCCGTCGACATCGAGCGACTCGAGGCGCTCCTCGCCGACGCGCACGAGGCGGGGGACATCGAGATCGAGCTGCTTGCACTCGACGTGCTGGCCCGCGTCCGCGCCGACGCCGGCGACCTCAGCGCGGCCGGCATTCTCCTCGACAAGGCGGACAGCATCATGCCGGCAGCTCGGCATCACGTCGTCGAGAGCGATCGGGTCGACGCCGTTCACGCCCGCCGCATCGTCGGGTAGCTCGGCTCCGCGGCCGGCGGCGACCCGAACCGGCCAGGCCGAACGCGTCCCAGGCAGCGAAAGCGCCATGCTCGTAGCGGCGTAGCCCGGCCTCGATGATCGGCTCACGCCCGGAGCGGTCCGGACGGCTCGATGGACGTCGACGCGACTTGCCCGGTGATTTGACCGAGCGCGTGGAGGCGTCTGGTCAGGTCTTCTTGGCTGCCCTGTAGGTAGCTATTGCACGCTCGCGGGCCGTCGCGTGATCGACGATCGGGTGTGGGTACGTCTCGCCGAGTATGACGCCCGCGCGTGCGAGCTCGAGCGGTCCGAGCTCGGACGGTGCGTGGATGCTCCCACCGTGCAGCGCCGCGATTTCTGGTACGAAGCGGCGCACGTAGTCGCCGTTGGGATCGAAGCGACGGGCTTGCGTGAGCGGATTGAGCACGCGGAAGTAGGGCGCGGCGTCGGGCCCGGTGCCGGCGACCCATTGCCAGTTGCCAGCATTCTGGGGAATGTCGCCGTCGATGAGGAGGTGGCGAAAGTGACGTTCCCCGATCCTCCAGTCGGCGAGCAGGTCCTTCACGAGGAACGAGGCGGAAATGAGCCGGAGGCGGTTGGGCATCCAGCCGGTTGCCGCGAGCTCTCGCATACCTGCGTCGACGATGGGGTAGCCGGTGCGGCCGTGTTTCCAGGCTTGCACTTCGGCCGGGTTGGAACGCCACGCGATTGTGTCGTACTGCGGCTGTTGCGCGTGGTCGACGAGGTCGGGGTGTTCTGCGAAGAGGTGCGCGTACCAGTCCCGCCATGCAAGTTGTCGCACGAACGCCTCGCGTCCCGGTGTCGATCCGGCGACGGCGCGCACGACTGCGCGAGGCGAGATGGTGCCGAACCGCAGGTCGGCCGAGAGGTGCGATGTCGCGTCGCGGTCGGGAAGATCGCGTTCGACGTCATACGCATCGATCCGTTCGAGAAACGCGTCGAGCCGGTGGAACGCGGCTTCGCTGCCGGGCGCGATAGGTGCGGTGCCGTCGATCGATGGCGGCGAGCCTCCCTTGATCGCAAGGATGCGCGCGTGACCGGCGCGAGCCGGCTCGGTGAGCCGGGCGGCTGACCAGCGTTCGTGGAACCGGCTGAAGACGCGGGGAACACCGCCGGCTGCGGTGAGGATGGTGCCCGGCGGATGAATGAGTGTGCTCCACGACCGCTCGACCGAGATGCCCGAGTGCGAGAGGCGGCGGTGCACGGCGTCGTCCCGCGCCTGCGCGAGTCTCGTGACGTCGTTGTTCCACACGACGGTGTCGACGCGATGCTCGTGGGCGAGCCGAGTCACGGACTCGATGGAATCGCCGGTCGCCACGGTGAGCGATCCGCCGAGCGTGCGCAGCTCATCGGCGAGCGCGGCGACCGAGGCAATGAGCTGGCGCCGCCGGTGCGGTCCGGCGCGGTCGAGCAGGCGATAGTCGAACACGTAGACCGGGAGCACCTCGGTGTGATCGCGGGTGGCGGTCGCCCATGCGAGGTTGTCGTCGAGTGACAGGTCGCGTCGGAACCAGACGATCGCTCGGGTCATGACACCGAGTTCACGAGCTCGCGTGCATGGTGTCGAACCAGGCGAAAGTGCCGGTTGCGGTGTCGGAGCGGGTCGGCGAGGACGTAGTGCACGTCGAGCGGGTCAGCAGCGTCTTGCAGGCTCAGCTCGCCGGCGTGATGCTTCTTGGAGTCGGCCATGGACGTCTCAGACCGCGATCGAGTCGAACTGGGTTCGTGCGTGCGCGGCGGTGTCGTGACGATCGGGGAAGCCGGGTGCGGTGTATAGAAGCTGCGTCGCGTCGATGTATCGCTCGTCGAATCCGGCTTCGCAGTATGCGAGGTAGAAGTCCCAGAGCCGGCCGAATCGACCGTCGAGACTGAGTGCCGGGAGCTCGGCCTTGATCGCATCGAGATTGGTGCGCCAGCGTCGCAACGTTTCGCCGTAGTGCCCGCCGATGTGGTCGACGTTGCGCCGGGTCAGGCCGTTGCGGTCCGCAGCGGCGGTGAGCGCGCCGATCGATGGGAGGCAACCGCCGGGGAAGATCACGGCCTTGATGAAGTCGGTGTGGCGCTTGAGCCGATCGAAGCTCTGGTCGGGCACGACGATCGCCTGCATCGCCAGCGCGCCCTCGTTCGACAGGAGGCGATGTAGGGATGCGAAGAACGTGTCGTAGTCGCGCCAGTCCACGGCTTCGATCATCTCGATCGCTACCGCTTTGTCGAAGGTGCCTCGCAGGTCCCGGTAGTCGCGGTCGAGCACGCTGATCTGGTGCTGGAGCCCGGCGGCGCGGACCCGTTCGGTCGTAAACTCGTATTGCGCCCGCGAGATGGTGGTGGTGGTTACGAGGCATCCGTAGCGTTCGGCGGCATGTAGCGCGAAGCCGCCCCAGCCGGTCCCGATCTCGAGGAGCCGATCGCCGGGGGACAGGTGGAGCGCGCGTGCCAGCCGATCGAACTTCGCCCTTGACGCTTCGGCGAGCGATATCCCGGGAGCGTCGAAGATCGCGCACGAGTACGCCATCGTCTCGTCGAGCAGGTGCTGGAAGAAGTCGTTGCCGAGGTCGTAGTGCGCTCGAACGTTGCGCGCGTCGCGATCAGGGTCGGCTCGTCGTAGTCGTGCTATCGGGTCGAAGAGGGTGGTCGTGAGTCGATGCAACGCGTCGCGACGTTCGCTGATTGTCTGCAGGCTGCGCAGCGCGAGCCGCAACACACCCGGGAGGTCATCGGTGTCCCACCAGCCGTCCGCGTACGATTCGCCCAGGCCGACGCTGCCCTCGCGCAGGACTCGCTCGTAGACGCGGGGGTCGCGAACATCGATACGGACGTCAATCGGTGTGCTTGTCTGAAGGCGGTCTCGTTCGCTGAAGTGCAAGTGTCCGATCGGGTCGAAGAGCTCGATTGTCCCGCCGTGCAGATGGTTCAGCACGCTGGTCACGATTGCGCGCCCTATTCGATTTCGCCGGGTCATGCGTGGATCTCCTGCGCAGGTCGGGACCGATGGCGGTATACGGGCACGCGGGCGAGGAACAGCGCCAAGGCTTGGCGGTAGATCGCGAGGGACACCCGCAACGGCATCGCGGGATAGCGCAGGAGAATGCCGAGCGCGTGTCGCCGGTCGAGCACCCGTCGCCGCAACGCCAGGCCGGCCGTGACCATCGTTTCGCCCTCGCGCACGACGGCGATATCCAGGTGCAGCGTGTCGCCCGGCGCGGTCCACGACACCTGATAGTCGACGTCTACCGGAAGGAAGGGCGACACATGTAGGCCCTTGGAGGTGACTTGCGAGCCGGTATTCGTGCGGGCGTCGATGACATACCAATGGCGTTCGCCCCACGGCGTGTTCGTGACTTCGAGCACCAGCGCGTCGAGCGCGGCTCCGTCGGCACGCCAGCAGTAGTAGACGGTCAAGGGATTGAACAACCATCCGAGCGTCCGCAAGTGCGCCAGGAGATGGACCGCGCCGTCGGGACGACGTCCCAGGCGCTCCTCGACCAGGTCGCGTACCGCATCGCCCAGAGGTACCGGTCGCCCGTCGAAGAAATCGCGTCGCCGGAAATGCACGAGCGCGGTGCGGCGGCCCGACCAGCCCGGGAGATGATCGAGCGAACCGGGCAGCGCATCGACATCGAGGTAGGCGAGGAACAGCCGCGGGGCGAACTCGCGCTCGACCGGTGTCAGCCGGCGATGCCTTGCGGTGCCTGCGTAGACCGCGACCGCGCTCATCGTTCGTCTCTGATCGCGCGTGCAACTTCGAGGGCGCTCTGCACGCCGTCCTCGTGGAACCCGTAGCCCCAATAGGCGCCGACGAAATAGATCCCGCGTGCGCCCTGGATCTCGCGCCGGCGCTGCTGCGCGCGGATCGCGGCCAGGTCGAACACCGGATGCTGGTATTCGAACTCGGCCAGCACCAGCTTCGGATCGATCGCATCCGCGCGGTTGAGCGTGAGGAGGATCGGCCGTTCGGAGGTGATCGCCTGGAGTGCGTTCATCCAGTACGTCACGGTTGCACGACGACCGCCGGGATCGATCCAGTAGTTCCAGCTCGCGCGGGCAAGCCGACTGTTGGGTAAGAGGCGCGCGTCAGTGTGCAACGTGGCCGTGTTGGGTTGGTAGGAGATCGAGCCGAGCACCGACCGCTCGGACGCGCTCGGATCGGCGAGCATCTCGAGTGCCTGGTCGCTGTGTGCCGCGATGATCACCCGATCGAAGCGTTCCGGCCCGAGATCGGTCAGCACCTCGATCTTGGAAGCGGCGCGGTCGGAGGGGTCGGCGACGACCTTGTGCACTGCGGTCGCGAGCCGGATCCGATCGGCGAACGGCGCGACGAGCGCTTCGACGTATGCGCGTGATCCTCCCGTGATCGTGCGCCACTGCGCGCGGCCGGGAAGGCCGAGGAGACCGTGGTTGTCCATGAAGCGCGCGTAGGAACGCATCGGGAAGCGCGTGAACGTCGACGGATCGGCGGACCAGATCGCGCTGCCGAACGGAACGAGGAACTGCTCGACAAACGATTGGGAGTACCGGCCGCGTCGGAGAAACTTCTCGATCGACTCGTCGCTCGTACCGTCGTCGCCTCCGGTCGTAGGAAGACGGTCGGATGCCTGCCATCGCGGTTCGTTGACGACGAGCCGGCGTGCGGCGCGGTTGAAACGCACGATCTCGGTCACGAGGCGGAAGAACGATGGTCTTGTGAGGTTGCGCCGTTGCGCGAACAAGGTGTTGAGGTTGGAGCCCCGATACTCGAGGCCGCTCCCGGCGTTCGTGACGCTGAAGCTCATCTCGGTCGGTTGCGTCTCGACGCCGAGCTCGCGCAGGAGAGCCGTGAATCCCGGATAGTTCGGGTCGTTGTAGACGATGAATCCGGTGTCAACGGCGTGTATGACGCCGCCGACCTCAACGTCGACCGTGTTGGCGTGGCCGCCGACTCGCGTGTCGGCCTCATAGACCGTTACCTCATGGTCGCGGTGCAGTGCGTGCGCCGCGACCAATCCCGACACGCCGGTGCCGACGATCGCGATCCTCACGACGCCTCGATCTCGCTGCGGATTCCGCAACGAGCAACGCACCAGTCCCAGAGGCAGCGCCGTTCGTCCACGGTGTCGGATCTGCGTGTTGCCGACGCGCGGTGGGTCGCGCGGGGTCGTCGATCGAGCCAGAACGATCCGGTCGTCTCGATCGGTGTGCGGTCGTCGGCGGCGAGCCACACGAGGGTGTCTGCGCCCTGATCGGGACTGCGCAGCAGCGGTCCGGAGACACGTCGGAAGGTCGGCAAGGATCGTCGTACGCCGGGCGTGTCAGCCCAGCCGGGGTGCATTGCATGCACGGCGATGTGGTCGGGACGTAGGTACTCGGCCCACATCTGGGCGAGCGTGACTTGGGCGCGTTTGGCTCGCGCGTAAGCGACCGTGCCGTCGTAGTCATCGGGTCCCATCTGCAGTCCGGCGACGGACAGTGGTTGGGAGTACATGCCACCTGAGGAGACCCACAGCACGCGCGAGCGTGGGGTCGCACGAAGCTGTGGGAGTAAGAGACCTGTCAAGAGGAACGGGCCGAGCACTTGGCTTGCGACGGTGTGTTCGATGCCCTGCGGCGACTGCCCGTATTGCTTGTCGAGCGCACCGGCATTGTGGATCAGCGCGTGAATCTCCCCATGGCGGCGCGACAAATCATCAAACGCCTTGCGGACGGCATCGAGATCCCCCGTGTCGGCGACCACGTACCCGACCTCCGCTGAGGTTGTGCCGTGGCGGAGTTGCTCGCACACCGCGGCGGCTTTCGTGGCGTCGCGTGCGATGATCTCGACGGTCGCGCCATCAGCAACAAGTGCCTGCGTCGCGGCGAGACCCAGCCCCGACGTCGCGCCCGTGATCACCACGACCCGGCCGGTCAAGTCGTACTGGCCGACCGGGGTCCAGTGATCGAGACGCGATCGAACCGCGTAGCCGATCCGGGTGAAGCTCGGAACGATCGTCATTTCAAGGGTCCGATCGACCGCGTCCGCGAACATGGTCATGACACCGGGGGCCGATCCTCGGCGAGCACGCGCCGCAGCCCGTCAGCGGCCCGTTGGCCGATCCGGCCGAAGACCGCGCCGAGGGCAGGATTCGCGAACCGCAGTCCGCTCCGCAGCTGTAGGTCGGCGTCGTAGATCACCGTCGCCCCATTGGGTCCGGGTTCGACGAGGATCTCGTCGAGCGATTTCAACGTCGACGTCTCGGCGCGCACGACGAGCCGCCCCGGCGGTTCCCACGTAATCACCTGGTAGCGCAAGGTCATCGCGCCGAACGGGACCCGCACAGCAACGTCGAACACGGCCCCGAGCCCTGGAACCTCACCGGCAACCATCTGCACATTCCGTACGCCCGGATCCCAGCAGACGAAGTTCCGCAGGTCCGCCATGAAATCGAACGCGCTCTCCGCCTGCCAACGCGTCGGAACCGATGTTCGATAATGAGCCACAACCCGTCGTACGGAGACACCTCGTGAATGGACGGATCTCCACCGGCTCGTGATCCGTCCGCGACCTCAGCCCCGTACGCGCTGTGTGAGGCGCTCGAGGAACGTGCCGGCGCAGGTCGAGCCTGCGCCCCGACACGAATGGGTGTGGGACTACCCGCGGCCACCCCGACTCGAGGCTGTAGATCGGCGGCTTCGTGTCGTGCTCGGCGGGATCACGATCGCGGATGGAGATAGCCATCCTCCGAACTACTACTTCCCGACGGCCGACATCAGGCCCGACGCGCTCGAACAGGTCGAGCGAGACACAACCTAGGCTCGGCTCGTGAAGGACTGCGGAGGCGACGGCGATGAGTAGCGCATTCGACCATCCACCCAGAGATGATGAGCGTGTAGCGATGCTGGCTGCGCTCGTGAACGGCGACGTCCCCCTCGCGTACCGACTTGCGGTCGAGCTCCTTGACTACGGAGTGCCGTTCGATGAGATCGTCATGGATGTGCTCAGCCCGGTCCAGACCGAGTTGGGCCGTCGTTGGGCCACGGGCGATCTCAGCATCGCGGACGAGCACGCAGCGAGCGCTGCGGTCGAGGATCTGCTGGTGAGACTCGGCGCCACTGCCGAAAGCGCTCATGGTGCGGCGGTCGTGGTCGCGTGTCCCGAACGCGATGTACATGCGCTGGGTGGTCGGGTGGTCGCGAGCGCGCTCGCGCTCGAGGGGTTCCGAGTGTTGTTTCTTGGCGCGTCGGTTCCCGCGGCCCATCTTGGCGACTTTCTGGATCTGCAGCAGCCGTTCGCGCTCGCCTTGAGCTGTTCGATGCCGACCGCTCTGGTCGGAGCAGCCCATTCGGTCGCGATGGCGCACGATCTGGGCATCCGCGTTGTGGGCGGAGGTCGCGCACTGCGGACGGCAGATCGAGCAGCTCAGCTCGGTTTCGACGCGCTTGCGCAGGTTCCTAACGACGCCATTCGGATCCTGCGCTCATGGGAAACGTCCTCGGCGGGCGCGCTGGCTGTCGCGCCGGGCCCGATCGCGGAACATGCAGCGTTCGCCCAACGGAGCTTCGGCCTCGTCGGGGCCGCGCTCGCAGCGACGGCCAAGGACGACAACACAACGCCGGTGCTCGGTGAAGAGCTGCAGCGGTTGTTACAGGTCCTCGAAAGTTCACTCCTGGTGAAGGAACCGGTGTTGATCGCGGAGCACGTGCAGTGGCTACGCGAAACGGGCCCTGCGCACGGCTTCGAGCTCGCGCACATCGACTCTGCGCTCGTGGCGCTCGCCGACGCGATGAACGGCGATCTTCGGCGCGCCGGCGCCGCATTGCGAGCGGCGCTCAACTGAAAGTCGGCGTAGACGTCCGCTAACTCGTTACGGGCCTCGGAGGTCCTGGTCGGCGAGCACGGCGCGAAGCTTCGACAGGCCGCTGCGGATGCGGCCCTTGATCGTGCCTTCGGGCTCGTCGAGCATTTCTGCGACCGTGCGGTAGCTGTGCCCGCCGAAGTACGCGAGTTCGACTGCTCGTCGCTCGCCGTCAGGAAGATGCCCGAGAGCGTCGCGCAGGGCGCCGGCGACGGTCTGCGCGACGACCTCGGCTTCTATTCCAGACTCGGGAAAGGTCCTCTTGTGCGCGTCACGCTGTTCCCGCGCTTTGCGCGCACTATCGGATCGCATCACATCGAGTGCACGTCCGTGCGTGATCGCGAGGAGGAACGCTCGTAACGATCCGCGCTGGGTGTCGAAACGCTCGGACCGTTCCCAGAGCCGCAGGAACACCTCTTGTGAGATCTCCTCGGCCCTTCCGCTGTCGCCGACCAGGCGGCGGGCGAACGCGAGCACCGGACCGTGGTGACGTCGGACCACCTCGGCCATCGCGGCCTCGTCGTCGCGGGTGATCGCGGCGACGAGCTCGTGGTCATCGACCGTTCCGAGATCTTCTCTCGCCACAGCTCCACCTGGCCCGGTCGCGAAGGAACCAAGCTACGCCGGTCAGCGAACGTAGGAGTGAGGGCCGTCGGACGCCTAAGTCATCCGAGCTGCAGTTCGCTTCGTACAAGATCCGTACACCTATCGTCGCTGAACCGAAGGATGTCGGCCGTGCACGATGGATCATGACGAGGCCGCGCAACTGCTCGGCGCCTTCGCACTGCGCGCGCTCGAAGACGACGAAAATGCTCAGGTCATCGCGCACCTCGAGAGCTGTGCGTGGTGCCAGGTCGAGGCGACCCGGTACGAGCGCGTTCTCAGTATCCTCCGCGACACCGTTGAACCAGACGACGCCGCGTAGCCGCGCAGTCCCGCGACGCATCTACGCTCCTCGCGCAGATCGGAGGTCGATGAAGTGACCATGACGGCGGTGGCACTCAACTGTTCACTCAAGCCAGCCGACTTGGAATCGAGTACGACAAACTCATCGTGAGGTGTCGCGGCTCTCGTAACCCACGACGTCACGTCTGCCGGCACGATCCGAAACGCTCGCGAATCCCTTCTACGTCGGAATCATCGGCGGGAGCGATTGCCCTCGCCGACTTCAAGACACAGCAGAGAGGGGTCGACGAAGCCTTGCGATCGGCCTCCGTCCAACTCGCCGCGTCAGCGGACGGCTTATGCGAGTGTCGCCGACGAATCGGCGCGACCCTGGACGACCTCGACACACGGCGCCGAGCGAACACGGTCGCTCGTCGCCAGCGGGTCTTCCACCGCTTCCATATCGCGGCGGGCGAGGTGACTGCCGTGGACTACAGGGACCCGTACGCCCCGGTGTTGGGCGGTTCGAGTAACGACGCTTTGGTGGAGCTGATCGGACTTCCTTTCAAACCCTCCGACGTTCGGGAGAGTTGAGCTGAGCCGCTGACGCCGCTTCAGCATCCCAGAACGGCATTTCCGGGATTCTCGACCGCGATGGCAGACTGCGTCCGTGGCGTTCGATCCGAAGGCAGATCTGCGCGAGTACCTGCAGTCGGGTCGCGAGGTGATGCTTTGGAAGCTCGATGGGCTGTCTGAGTACGACATTCGCCGACCGTTGGTGCCGACGGGAACGAACTTGCTCGGTCTGGTCCAGCACGTCGCCAGTATCGAGACCGGCTACTTTGGATCGGTGTTCGGCCGGCCGTTCCCAGAGCCGCTGGCGTGGATGCAGGACAGCGAGCCGAACGGTGACATGTGGGTGCGGCCCAACGAGACGAAGGATCGCGTCGTCGAGTTCTGTCGCCGGGTGTGGGCTCATTCCGACGCCACGATCGATGCGCTTCCGTTGGGCGCCATGGGTGAGGTGCCGTGGTGGTCGGAGGGCGAACGCGAGCTCTCGCTTCATCGGGCGCTGGTTCACGTGATCGTCGACATCTATCGCCACGCCGGCCACGCCGACATCCTTCGCGAGTTGATCGATGGCGCCGTCGGGGCTGATCGCCGCTGGTCCAACCTCCCGCCGGGTGATGAGGCTTTGTGGAAGGACTATCGGAGCAAGCTCGAGGCCGCCGCGCTTCAAGCAGGCGAAGTCACCTAACGCCGGGACCGTGACGGTCGCGATC
>JAUZEI010000085.1 GCA_030839105.1 Actinomycetota bacterium | reverse complement strand
GGATGGTGCTCGCGATCGTCAACGGCACGAGGAGCACGACGTTGTTGATCTGTTGGATGTCGGTGTTCGCGTACGCCATCAACTGGCCGGTCTGCGCCTGGTCGTGGAACGCGAAATGCAACCGCTGGAGGTGCGCGACCAGGCGCATCCGGATATCGGTCTCGACGCGCCATGCCAAACCGAACGCCGCGTAACGCCGCAGACCGGTGCCGACGGCCTGCACCGCGCCGACCGCGATGATCGCGGCGGTCAGCATGAGCGTGATCCCCGTGCGCCCCCGGGCGATGCCGTGGTCGATCGCCCCGCCCGCGAGCAGCGGAACCGAGACGCGCGCCGTGGCCCACACGAGACCGGCGATGATGCCCAGGACCATGAGCTTGGGGTGAGCGCCGACCGTTTCCTTCATGAGGCGCCAGCCCTGCCGGCGGGTCTGCTTGCCCTCGAGCTTTTCCGCGTCTCTGCGCGTCGTACGTTCTTGCTTGCTCTCGTCCGCGTCGTCCACCTCGATCGAGGCTATCAGCGCGTCTCTGACGCCTCCGTCAGGTTTTCGCGCCCACGTGAGAGCCGACGCGCCCCGTCAGACAGGGACAGCTCAGACACCATCTCGGCCAGCGCGACGCGTCCCTCGTCGCGTGCGATGTCGCCCGCGAAGATCAGCTCATCCACGCGCCGTTGGTCCACTCGGTGGGGCCTCCGGCGGTTGCGCGTCGGCGAGACGCTTGCGCGCTTCCGCCTCGCGCAGCACGTCGACGATCTCGTCCCCGACGAGCTCCGACTTGGCGAGCAGCTCGTCGCGCAACGCCATGACGAGATGCCGGTGGTCGTCGAGCAGCGTCTGCACATCGGCCTTCGCCTGCGCGAGCAGCTTCTCGACCGACGCGCGCGCGTCCTCGTTGCCGAGCACCTTGGCCACGATGCCCTGCGTGAAGGGGCCGCCTTCGATCGCGTCGTACGACACCAGCGAACCGGCCATGCCGAATGACCCGACCATCTGCGCGGCGAGGCGCGTGGCGTGCACGAGGTCGCCCGACGGGCCGGTTCCCGACTCGCCGAAGAACAACTCCTCCGCGCTCATCCCGCCGAAGGCGATCTTCATCATGCCGAGCAGCTCGGAGCGGGTACGCGTGAACCGCTCTTCGCCGTCGCTGTGCGAGAGGAGTCCCAGGGCGTCTCGGCGCTTGATGATCGAGAGCACTTCGAGCTTGCGGTTCTGACCGACGAGATAGGCGACGGTCGCGTGGCCCGCTTCGTGCGTCGCAATCGTGCGCCGTTCCTCGTCCGTGTACTCGACCGGCTGCTTCAGACCGATCTCCTCGGTCATCTTCGCCTGCTGTACGTGCGACCAGTTCATCGCGATCTCACCGTCGCGCAGCGCCCACACGAGGCCCTCGTCGAAGATGTGCTCGATCATCACCGGCGTGTAACCGAATGTCATGGCTGCGAGCGCGTCGCGCCGTTCCTCCTTGTCGAGCTCGGGGACGTGCGCCTTGCGATCGAGGTAGTAGTCGATGATCTCGCGTCGCCCCGTGCGGCTCGGCAGGTCGAAGTGGATCGATCGGTCGAAGCGACCCGGACGCAGCAACGCGGGGTCGAGGTCGGCAGCGCGGTTCGTCGCCGCGATCAGCAATACGTTCTGCGGCTCCGGCGCGCGCTTCGGGATGCGTTGGTGCGTGGGGAGAAAACGGTTCAGTGCGTTGATCCACCAGCTCGTCAGCTTGTGACTGCCCGTCGGCGTGTCGAACGACTGCATCTGGATCAACAGCTCGTTGACCACCCCGGAGATCCCCTCGCTCGAGTTGCGCTCGACTCGGCGATCGTGGCCGTCGGCGCCATACACGCCGGTTCCGAACACGCTTTCGAACGGCGCCGAACGCATACCGCTGCGCGCGCCGGCGATGGCGTCGATCTCTTCGATGAATCCGATTGCACCACCCTCTTCGGCGGCGGCCTTGCGCAGCTCCTTGAAATAGTTCCGGATCTTGCGGCCGGTCGCCCCGTAGAACTGCGACTGGAACGCCGTCGACGACACGAACAGGAACGGAACGCCGGCCTCGTGAGCCATCGCCTTCGCCATGTAGGTCTTTCCCGTGCCGGGCGGCCCCTCGAACAGCACGCCCTTGCGCGGATTGCCGCCCATCACGCGGCGGAATGTCTGGTAGCCGAGGAAGAGGTTGAGCGTCTTGACCACTTCGTCTTTGACCGGACCTAAACCGACAACGTCGTCGAGCGTCGTCGATATCTCGCTTGGGTCGTAGCGAACATGTGGCGACTTCCCCATGCTGACCATCGGCACGACCATCACCAGGCACAGGATGACGATCAACCCGACCGGCACGAGCAGTTGGAACTGCGTCTGGGATATGTGGGGCATCCCCGGGCGCAGGAAGTTCCTCGTTGCCACGCGGTAGTACAGGTAGACGGCAATCGGAAGGAGCACGAAGAAGAGCTTCAGGAGCCGTCCGCGACGAGTTCGCTCGCGAATGCGGCTGACGTCGAGTCCGTTCGCCAGGACCTCCGCGCCTCCCATTCCCGCAAGGACGACTGCGTTGGCGGCCTGCTGGCTCTCCTCGCGCTTCGGGTCTCCACGACGCACGCCTACTCCCCCCAACGCAACGGCCCTGAACACGCAGCGTAGCGAACCGAGTGCAGTTCGGGAAGGGTCGGGCGGTGCGTCTGAGCCGGTGGCACGCCTTGAGACCAAGAGATCGGGATCGGCTGTCCAGTGCGATCATCGAGTGGCGTGAGTGGACCGAATTCCGGCGGGGTTAGGGTCCGACTGTGGATCAGCCGGTCGAGGGTGTCCCGCTCGACGGTGTCGCGGCCCGCACTGATCGAGTCGCGCAAGGCGTCGTCGGGGTGGCACTTCTCGCCGCGTTCGTCTTCCGGATTCCGTGGATCGTCCCCGCGCTGGCGCTACTCCTCGCGGTCGCCGCGCTCGCGGGCCCGAAGGCGGACGTCTCCCACATCGTCTTCGAACGCTGGATCGCGCCCCGCCTCCCGGTGCTCCGGGGCGCGACCGTCGACACCGCCGCCGAGGAGACGGTGCCGTTCCCGACGGTCCGGGCGCAGGACGGGCTCGCGGCGGGGTTACTTCTCGTGGCCAGCTTCGCCTTCCCGATCGGCATCGCGCTCGTAGGGTGGGTCCTCGTGCTCGCCGTCGCGGTCGCCGCGATCATCGCCGCCACGACGCGCGTCCACGTCGCCGACCGCTTTCGCCGCCATCGCTAGGAGCGACAGCGGAGCCGACCAGACGGGCGAACACACCGCCACCAACCAACCGGCCCTCGAGGCGAAGC
>JAUZEI010000084.1 GCA_030839105.1 Actinomycetota bacterium | reverse complement strand
CAAACGGACGGGTGCCAAGATCGCCGCGTTCTCGCCGTTCCCGAAGGCCGACGAGGTCAACATCGAGCTCGACGTGGTCCTCTCCGACGGTGACACCATCGACGGCACCGAGTTCCGGCTCGAGGCTCTGCACACGCCCGGCCACGCACCGAACCACCTGTGCTTCTGGCTCGACGAGGAACGCGCGCTGTTCACGGGCGATCACGTCCTCAACGGGACGACGACGGTCGTGAATCCGCAGCGAGGTGGCGACATGGTGCAGTACCTCGAGTCACTCGAGCGGTTGCGCAAGCTCAGACGCGTGGCGCGCATATGCCCGGGGCACGGCGACGTCATGGACGATCCCACCGCGGTGCTCGAGGAGTACGTGGCACACCGCAAGATGCGTGAGCGCCAGATCCTCAAGCTGCTGAGGGCCAAGCCCGCGACCATCCCCAAGATCGTGAGCACGCTCTACACCGAGACTCCCGACGGCCTCATCGAGATGTCTCGGCGCCAGGTGCACGCGCATCTCCTGAAGTTGAAGGCCGAGGGCAAGGTCTCGGGCAGCGGCGCCAAGACCAGCTGGACGATTTCCTAGAGCGCCCATAGCCTGACCAGGCAACACATCCCTCTGAGAGGAGTCGCGATGGGCGACACGCAGCTTTTCATCGACGGTGCCTGGGTCGACGCCCAATCCGGCGAGACGTTCCCCACGTACGCGCCTTCGACGGGCGAGAAGATCGCCGACGTCGCCAAGGCTTCCCGTGAGGACGCGCAGCGTGCCGTGCAGGCCGCGCGCAAGGCATTCGACGAAGGCCCGTGGCCGAAGATGTCGGGTAAGGAGCGCGCCGAGAAGTTGCGCGCGGTCGCCGCGATCATCAACGGTCGTAGCGCGGAGATCGCCGAGATCGAGGCGCGCGACGGCGGAGGCACGATCAAGAAGGCGATGTTCGCCGACGTCCCCGGTGCGGTCTCGACGTTCGAGGCGTTCGCGAACTGCGCGGAGAACGAGCCCGACGTAGTCGACCGCGGCGAGAGCCCGTTCCCGCCCGCGAAGAGCATCGTGCGGCGCGAGCCGTTCGGCGTGTGTAGCGGAATCGTCCCGTGGAATTTCCCGTTCCTGATGGCGGGTTGGAAGATCGCCCCCGCGATCGCGGCGGGCAACTGCGCGGTCCTCAAGCCCGCGAGCTTCACTTCGCTGAGCGCGGTCGAGATGGTGAAGGCCGTCGAGGAAGCCGACATCCCGCCGGGTGTGGTCAACCTCATCACCGGCCCGGGCGGCAGTGCCGGCGAGGAGATGGCCCAGCACCCACTCGTCGACAAGGTCGCGTTCACGGGTTCGACCGAGGTCGGGCGGCGCATCATGCAGCTCGCGTCCGGCACCGTGAAGAAGGTGACGTTGGAACTCGGCGGCAAGTCGGCGAACATCGTGCTCGACGACGCCGACCTCGACCTCGCCGCGGCCGGAGTCTTGTGGGGAACGTTCTTCCACAACGGCCAGGTGTGCGAGTCGGGGACGCGGGCGCTCGTGTCGCGCAAGATCTACGACGAGTTCGTCGGCATGCTCGTCGAGCGGGCGGGCAAGATCGTCATCGGCGACAACATGGACATGGCCACCGATCTCGGCCCGCTCGTCGCGCCGAGCCAGGTCGACACCACGGAGCGCTACGTGAAGCTCGGTCTCGACGAGGGCGCCAAGCTTCTCTGCGGTGGCGCCAAGCCGACGGACCTCGCCGCAGGCCTCGACCAGAGCGCGTACTACCTCCCGACGATCTTCGAGGCTGACAACTCGATGAAGATCGCGCAGGAGGAGATCTTCGGACCGGTGTTGTGCGTCATCCCGTTCGACTCTGACGACGAGGCCATCAAGATCGCGAACGACTCGATCTACGGTCTGGGCGGCGGCGTGTGGTCGAAGGACCTCGAGCGCGCGCATTCGGTCGCGGCGAGCATGCGGACCGGCACGGTGTGGGTGAACGACTACCACATGATCACGCCGACGCAGCCGTTCGGTGGTTACAAGCAATCGGGTATCGGGCGCGAGCTCGGCGACTACGGCTACAACGAGTACCGCCAGATCAAGCACGTGTGGCAGAACACGTCCACCGATCGAAGCGGCTACCTGCACTTCGCCGCGCTCAGCGGCAACATCTGACATGAAGATCACCGGTACCGCCGCGGCGGCGCGTGTCGTCGAACGGGCGAAACGCGATCGCCGCGGCGTGCTGGTCTTCACGATCGGGACGGGTTGTTGCGAGTCGACCGCGCCGTTCCTCTACGAGGACTTCTGGCCGGGCCCCGACAGTGAACCTGTGGGCGAGGTCGCCGACGTGCAGGTCTTCGCGCCCGAGTACCTCCGCGCGCTCTATCCGGGCGACGAGGGCGTGACCGTCGACGTCGAAGAGGGCTCGATGGCCGAGTCGATGTCGATCGAGACCGAGTACGGGTGCAGGTTCATTCTCCGCGATCCGAACGGCGCCCCGATCGAGCACCAGATAGCCGGGGTCTGTGAAGTTCCGGAGTCGGTGTCGGCGCTGCGCACCCGTGGAACCCAGCAATTGCCCGAAGCCCTGCTCC
>JAUZEI010000034.1 GCA_030839105.1 Actinomycetota bacterium | reverse complement strand
GCTTCCGACGAGGTGCGACCGGCGCCCGAACCACTCGACGAGGTGCTGGTGTTCTGCGACGGCGGGTCGCGCGGCAATCCGGGCCCGTCCGCGATCGGCGCGGTCGTGCTCGATCCGTCGACCGATCCACCGCGCCTGCTCGCGGAGGTGAGTGAGTGCATCGGCGTGACGACGAACAACGTCGCCGAATACCGCGCGCTCATCGCCGGGCTCCGGGCCGCGGCGCCGTACCACGCCCGATGCATCCGGGTGCGCGCCGACTCCAAGCTCGTCATCGAACAGGTGAAGGGCACCTGGAAGGTGAAGCAACCGCATCTCCGGCCGCTGCTGGCGGAGGCGCGCGCGCTGCTCGCCGACTACGCGACTGTCGACCTGCGCCACGTTCCGCGGGCGGAGAACTTCGCCGCCGACGCGCTGGTGAACGCCGCGCTCGACGCGTCGGCGTCCGGCTGACGACTCATGTTGCTCTGGTTCGTGTTCGGCGCGATCTTCGGCGTCTGGAACGTGTTCCAGAGTCCCGGACTCGACTTCCGCCTCGTTGCGGCCGGCGCGCTGCTCCCCGAGTTGATCGACCTCCCCTTCGGCGCGCAGGCCTACGCGCACACCTTGCTCGCGGCGATCGTCGTGCTCACGGCGACGATGCTGGCGACGATGGGGAAAGGTCGGCGTCTGCTGCGCCGCCGCGTCCTCGGATTGGCGATCGGTTGGTTCTCCGCTCTCGTCTTGAGCGCGGCCTGGAGCCACAAGGAAGTGTTTTGGTGGCCCGCGTTCGGCGTATCCCGTCCCGATGCCGCGCTCTTCCCGGCCGGGCCGGTGGTCGTGGGCGAGGAGCTGCTCGGACTCGCGGCCGCGTGGTGGACGTGGACGCGCTTCGGATTGCGTGACGACGCCCGTCGCCGGGCGCTCGTGCACGCGGGCCGGCTCACGATCGCGCCGGAAGCCGAATGATCGCCTTCGTGCGGCACGGACAGACCGAGCTCAATCGCGGAGGACGCTTGCAGGGAAGGCTCGACGCGCCGCTGAGCGACCTCGGGAAGCTGCAGGCCGCGGCATTGGGCCGCGGGTTCGCGTCGCAACCGGTCGCGCGCGTGCTGAGCAGTCCTTTGCAACGCGCCTACGACACCGCGCGCGCGATCGCGGCGGAGCACGATCTCGAGGTCGAGACCGACGAGCGGTTGATCGAGCTCGACTATGGCGACTGGGACGGCATGGCGCTGGGTGACGTGCCCTCGGAATCGTGGGCCGCGTGGCGCGTCGATCCCGAGTTCGCGCCGCCGGGTGGCGAGCGTCTGTCGGACGTGGGCGCGCGCGTCCGCGAGTTCTGCGCCGACTTCCTGTCCGTCGATCTCGTCATCGCCGTCAGTCACGTTTCTCCCATCAAGGCCGCCGTGTGCGACGCGCTGCAGGTGGACGAGCGCGTCACCTGGCGGATGCAGCTCGACGTCGCGGCGGTGACGCGCATCGGTGCCCGACCCGACGGCACCCCGTATCTCGCCACGTTCAACGACGCGTCCTTCGCCGCGGCTGCGATCATCTGATCGTTCGCGTCCGATCGTTCGTTCCTCGTCGTTCGGGTCCTCGTCGTTCGGGTCCGGCGGGCGGGCTCGGGTAGAACTTCGCGGTGCAGCTCGGCATCGTCCTCGCGGTCTTCCCGCTGATCTTCCTCGGGGAACTGCCCGACAAGTCGATGTTCGTCTCGCTTTTCCTCGCGGCGCGCGGGCGTCCGCTCGCGGTCTGGTTCGGTGCATCGCTCGCGTTCTGTGTACACGTGGTCATCGCGGTGAGTGTGGGTGTCGGGTTGTTCCACCTGCTGCCGCAGCGTGCGGTCGACGCGATCGTGGCCATCCTCTTCGCCGTCGGTGCGGCTCTGGCGTTCCGGGAGTCCGAGGAGGCCGAAGCGGAGTACGCGGAGGAGGTGGTCGAGGAGACGACCGTACGCGTCCACCGCACGATCGGCACCGCGTTCCTCGTGATCTTCCTCGCGGAGTGGGGCGATCTGACCCAGGTCCTGACCGCGAATCTCGCGGCGCGCTACCACTCGCCGCTGAGCGTCGGGCTCGGTGCCGCGCTCGCGCTGGTGTCGGTCTCGGCGATCGCGACCGTCAGCGGCAGTTGGCTGGTACGCGTGCTACCGGGCGCGTTGCTCCGCCGGGTCACCGGCGTCGTGTGCATGATCCTTGCGGTCGTCGCGGTCGTCGCGACGATCCGGGGTTGAGAAGCCACCGCGCCGGCGCGAGAACGCGATGAGCGCGATCGGCCACCCGATGATGCCGATGGCCGCGAACGAGAACCATTCGATCGCGTACTGCGTGTGATTCACCTGGTCGGGCGCGGGCGGTTGCGGCAACGCCGGCGCGCCCGACGCGGGTTCCGGGCTCTGCGCCTGCATCTCGATCCAGCTCGGCAGCAGGCGGTATGGAAGCGCCTTCGCGATACGGTCGAGATCGACGCGGGGGAGCGAGAGCTGTCTACCCGCATCCGTCACCGCGTCCTGCGCGCGCAAGGCGCTCGACGTGTGCACGATGCCGCGGACGACGACCGGGCCCGACGCGGCCGAGGACGTGATCGGCCGCGTGCGGCTGCCGGCGGCCGGGACCCAGCCCCGGTCCACGAGCACGGCGGTCCCGTCGGACTGCACGAGGGGAGTCAGAACGTCGTCTCCGTCCTTGCCTCCGTGCACCTGGTTGCGCAGCAGCACCTCGTGGCCGGCGTCGTAGTGGCCGGACGCCTCGGCCCGTCCACCCGCCGCCGGCGCCGACCGGATGCTCGCGGCGGGCGCCGCGTACGCCTCCCGCGCCTTGCGGACCAGCGACTGCTTGTGGTCGTTGCGCGCCACTTGCCAGAATCCGAGGGCGATGAAGGTGACGGAGAGCACCAGCACGAGCAGATGGCCGGCAACCCAGCGCGGTCGTAGGAGCGTCACAACGGGCCTAGTCTCTCGCACCGCCCAATGATGTCCCGAGTCGGGATGTCCCGAGTCGGAGGCACGGTATGGCCCTGATCGATTCCGCCCCCAGCGCCGTCCACATCGGTGGCGACGACCTGCCGTTCGTCGACATCGGCGGCGGAAGCCTGCTCAAGGTGATCCAGGTCAAAGAGCAAGAGGGCCTCTGGATCGTCGAGAACATCTTCCAGGCCGGCTACGAGGTGCAGAAGCACCGCCACACCGGTCCGGTCTGGGGCTA
>JAUZEI010000033.1 GCA_030839105.1 Actinomycetota bacterium | reverse complement strand
TCGCGAATCGAGAGGTGGCATGAAGATCCTCGGGATCTGTCACGACGTGTTCATATGCTCCGCGTGCGTCGTCGTCGACGGAGTCGTGGTCAGCGCGATCCCGGAGGAGCGACTCGACCGCCAGAAGATGAGCAGTGTCTTCCCGAAGCGCGCGATCGACGCGTGCCTGCGCGCGGCGGGCCTCACGATGGCCGACCTCGACGAGATCGCGGTCGCGTGGAACCCGGTGATCGATCTCGAGACGACACCGGCGGGCTATCTCAACGCGCGCCGGTGGAGGGTCGAGCATCTGACCCAGGTACCGGCCCAGTTCCTGAAGATGTCGGAGGCGCGCGCGGGCGTGACCGCGAGCATGACCGACCTCTGGCCCGACGCGCCGCCGATCACGTACGTCGACCACTACTTCGCGCACCTCGGGAACGCCGTCTACCTCTCGCCGTACGACGAATGCGCGGTCGCCGTCGTCGACGGACGCGCCGAGCGCCGAACCGGGATGCTCGCTCGTTTCCGCGGCACCGAGTTCGAGGTGCTGGAGGAGACGAACTTCCCGCATTCGCTCGGCCTGATGTACGGAGCCGTCACGCAGTTCCTCGGTTTCCAGCCCGACTCGGACGAGTGGAAGGTGATGGCGCTCGCGTCGTACGCGGACGCCGAGAACGAGTATTCCGAACCCATGCGGGCGCTGTTCCACGTCGACAAGGGCGGCGGCTTTCGGGTCGCCCTGGAGTTCTTCGAGTACTTCAACTTCTGGGATCGGCGCATGTACTCCGACCTCTTCGTCGAGACCTTCGGGCCGCCGCGCGGGCGCGACGACGACATCACGGAACGCCACCAGCGCATCGCCGCCGCGCTGCAGGAGGTGTTCGAGGTCTCGATGGCGAAGATTCTCACCGCGTTGCACGAGCGCACGGGGCTCGACCGGGTCGTGCTCACGGGCGGCTGCGCCATGAACAGCGTCTTCAACGGCAAGATCACCGCCATGACACCGTTTCGCGAATGCTTCGTCACGAGCTGCCCGGACGACTCCGGCACCGCGATCGGAGCCGCGCTCTACCTCCACGCGGAACGATCCGGAACGCGGCCGCCGGTGGCGCCGCTGCACAACTACTGGGGGCCCGAGTTCAGCGACGAGGAATGTCACCGGATCGTCGCCGGCGTGAAGACGCCCAATGTCTCGATCGTCGACGATCCCTCGGCGGCGGCCGCGGCCGACCTCGTCGCGGGCGCGCTCGTCGGCTGGTTCCAGGGCCGCATGGAGTTCGGCCAGCGCGCGCTCGGCAACCGGTCGATCCTCGCCGACCCGCGGCGCACCGACGCCAAGGACGTCGTCAACGCCGCAGTGAAATACCGCGAGAGCTTCCGGCCGTTCGCGCCCGCGATCCTGGCCGAGCACGTGCCGGAATGGTTCGACTGCCCACCCGGAACGCACGTACCGTTCATGGAGCGCGTGTTCCGCTTCCGGCCCGAGAAGATGGCCGAGGTTCCGGCCGTCGTGCACGAGGACGGGACGGGTCGGCTCCAGTCGGTCGACGAAGCGACCAGCCCGCGTTTCCACGCGTTGATCCGGTCGTTCTTCGAGAAGACGGGCGTCCCCATTGTTTTGAACACGAGCTTCAACCTCAGTGGCGAACCGATCGTCTGCACTCCCCAGGACGCGCTCCGGAGCTTCTTCTCGTGCGGACTCGACGTCCTCTATCTGGGCAACGTCCGCATCGAGAAATGACGCGCGTTGCGGCCCCCTCGGCGGGGCCGGAGCGGTGTGCGCGAGACTCCTGCGTGGGTCCCACTGACGTGGGCGTCAGTCTTCGAGGAGCGCTATGACCGCAGACGTTGTGATCCGAGGCGGAACTGTCGTCGACGGAACGGGCGCCGCCGGGCGGGTGGCGGATGTCGCCATCACCGACGGTGTGATCGCCGAGATCGGGACCGGTCTCACCGGTCGCCGAGAGCTCGACGCCTCGGGCCAGATGGTCACACCGGGGTTCGTCGACATCCACACGCACTACGACGCTCAGGTGTTCTGGGACCCGGCGCTGTCACCGAGTTGCTGGCACGGAGTCACGTCGGTGGTCGCCGGTAACTGTGGCTTCTCGATCGCGCCCGTGCGCCGTGAAGACCGCGCGCTGCTCGTCCGCACGTTGCAGCACGTCGAGGACATGTCTCCCGACACGTTGTTCGCCGGTGTTCCGTGGGACGAGTTCGAAACCTTCCCGCAGTACCTCGACGCGATCGAGGCACGCGGCACTCTGCTCAACTTCGCGTGCTACGTCGGCCACACCGCGGTGCGTATCTTCGTCATGGGCGACGCGGGCTACGAGCGCGCCGCGACCGACGACGAGATCAAGTCGATGCAGCGGATCATCGCCGAGGCGATGGAGGCCGGCGCGGCGGGATTCGCGACGTCGTCGTCACCGACCCACAGTGGCGACCGCGGTCGTCCCGTTCCGTCGCGCGTCGCCGACCTGGCCGAGCTCTACTCGTTGCTCGAGCCCTTGCGCGACGCGAAGAAGGGTGTGGCGGCGCTGCTTCCGGGCGAGAAGGTCACGCACGCCGACGTGTACGAGTTGCAGCGCGCGACCGGCCGCCCGCTCACGTGGACCGCGTTGCTCACCGTGAAGGGCTACCCCTGGCACGAGAAGATCATGGCGGCGAACACCCAGGCGCGCTCCGAGGGCATCGAGGTGTGGCCCCAGGTTTCGTGCCGGCCCCTCACGTTCCAGATGAACCTGCGGGA
>JAUZEI010000030.1 GCA_030839105.1 Actinomycetota bacterium | reverse complement strand
GCCGGAGCCCGGCTCGCCGAAGTAGTCCACCACGTCGGCGGGCCACTGGTTGGCCTCGGCGAGCAGAACCCGGCCCGGGTACTCCGCGTCGATGGTCTTGCGCACCTTGCGCAGGAGCTCGTGCGTCTCCGGCAGGTTCTCGCAGTTGGTGCCGGGCCGTTCGTACAGGTAGGGCACCGCGTCCAGGCGGAACCCGTCGAGACCCATGTCGAGCCAGAACCGCAGCCCGTCGAGCATCGCCTCGTGGACGGCCGGGTTGTCGAAGTTCAGGTCCGGCTGATGGCTGTAGAACCGGTGCCAGAAGTACTGCTGGCGGACCGGGTCCCACGTCCAGTTCGACGGCTCGGTGTCGACGAAGATCACGCGGGCATCCGCGTACAGGGTGTCGGTGTCGGACCACACGTAGAAGTCGCCGTAGGGGCCGTCGGGGTCGGTCCGGGACTGCTGGAACCACTCGTGCTGGTCGCTCGTGTGGTTCATGACGAAGTCGACGATCACCTTGATGCCGCGCTCGTGTGCCTCGTCGAGCAGCTGCTGGAAGTCGTCGAGGGTCCCGGCCTCGGTGGCGATGTCGACGAAGTTGGAGATGTCGTAGCCCCCGTCGCGCAGCGGGGAGCTGTAGAACGGCGGCAGCCAGAGGCAGTCGACCCCGAGCCACTGCAGGTAGTCGAGCTTGTCGCGCAGGCCGTTGAGGTCGCCGACCCCGTCGCCGTTGGAGTCCTTGAACGAGCGCACCAGGACCTCGTAGAAGACGGCACGCTTGAACCAGGTGGGATCGGTCTCCATGAGTCAGGGCCTCCGCACGGACAGGATGTGCGCGGGCTCCACGAACGGGTCGAGGCGGACGTAGTTGTGCTCGCCCCAGCGCCAGGTCTCCCCGGAGATCTCGTCGGTCACGACGAACGTCTCGTGCCAGTCGTAGCCCAGGGCGGGCATGTCGAGGTGGACGACCGTCTCACGGGTGCCGTGCGGGTCGACGTTGACCACGACGATGACGGTGTCGTCGCCCTCGGCTGTCGTCGCGGACTTGCTGAAGCAGAGCACGGAGTCGTTCTCGGTGCGGTGCACGGTGAGGTTGCGCAGAAGCTGCAGTGAGCGGTGCCGGCGACGGATCGAGTTGAGCAGGGTCAGGTACGGCGCGAGGGTGCGCCCCTCGGCCTCGGCGGCCGCCCAGTCGCGTGGCCGAAGCTGATACTTCTCCGAGTCGAGGTACTCCTCCGACCCGGGCCGGACCGCCACGTGCTCGAACAGCTCGAAGCCCGAGTACACGCCCCACGACGGCGACCCGGTGGCGGCGAGCGTCGCGCGGATCTTGAAGGCCGCCGGACCGCCGTACTGGAGGAAGTCGGACAAGATGTCGGGGGTGTTGACGAAGAAGTTGGGCCGCATCAGGTCGGCCGTCTCCGTCGAGACCTCGCGGAGGTACTGCTCGAGCTCCCACTTCAGGTTGCGCCAGGTGAAGTAGGTGTACGACTGGTGGAACCCGACCATGCCCAGGCCGCGCATCATGTAGGGCCGGGTGAACGCCTCGGCCAGGAAGATCACGTCGGGGTCGGTGCGCCGGATCTCGCCGAAGAGCCATTCCCAGAAGCACACCGGCTTCGTGTGCGGGTTGTCCACCCGGAAGATGCGCACCCCGTGGCCGATCCAGTGGCGCACGATGCGCAGGATCTCGGCCCGCAGGCCCTCGTAGTCGTTGTCGAAGTTGAGCGGGTAGATGTCCTGGTACTTCTTCGGGGGGTTCTCCGCGTACGCGATGGAGCCGTCGGCACGCGTGGTGAACCACTCAGGGTGGCTCGAGACCCACGGATGGTCGGGGGCGCACTGCAGGGCGAGGTCCAGGGCGACCTCCAGGCCGAGCGCCTCCGCCGCGGCGACGAAGTCGTCGAAGTCGTCGATCGTCCCCAGCGCGGGGTCGACGGCGTCGTGGCCGCCGGCCGCGGAGCCGATGGCCCACGGCGAGCCCGGGTCGGTGTCGGAGGGCGTCAGCGTGTTGTTCGGTCCCTTGCGGTTGACCTCCCCGATCGGGTGGATGGGCGGCAGGTAGACGACGTCGAACAGCATGTCGGCGACGGCCGGCAGCCGCTTGGCCGCCGTCGTGAACGTCCCCGACGACCAGGTACCGCTCTCGGCGTCGTACGCGGCACCTTCGGAACGCGGAAAGAACTCGTACCACGAGCCGTACAGCGCCCGGACGCGGTCGACGTAGACCGGGAACGGACCTTCACGCGACAGCAGGTCGCGGAGCGGGAAGGCGTAGAGCGTAGCGGCGACCTCCGGGCTCGTCATCGCCGCGAGCCGGACCGGTACCGGGAGCACGTCGTCGCGACCGGCGGCCGCAGCGGCCGTCAGCGTCTTGCGGGCCGCCTTGGCCTGCGCGGTGTCGGACGGTATGCCCTCGAGCGCCCGGGCGAAGATGAGGTCGCCCTCGGTGAACATCAGGTCGACGTCGATGTCGGCCGGGATCTTGATCTCGGCGTCGTGGCGCCACGTCGCGTACGGGTCGGACCACGACTCGATCCGGTACGTCCAGGCGCCCTCGGAGTCGGGCGCGACCGTCGCCTTGTACCGGTTGGGGAAGTCGACCTCCGTCATGTGGACGAGGGGGCGGTCGTTGCC
>JAUZEI010000027.1 GCA_030839105.1 Actinomycetota bacterium | reverse complement strand
GTTCCCTCCTCCGCGCGCAACGTCTCCCCATCCGTCGGCTCCGCTGCCGCTTATCCTCCTGGCATGCATGACCTGGTGATCCGCAATGGCAGTGTCGTGGACGGGACGGGTTCGCCACCCCGAGCGGCTGACATCGCGATCGACGGTGAGCGCATCACCGAGGTCGGCACCGTGACCCAGCGCGGCCGTACGGAGATCGATGCGAACGGCGCGTACGTGACGCCCGGCTTCGTCGACGTGCACACCCACCTCGACGCGCAGGTCGCGTGGGATCCCGACGCGACGTCGTCGTGCTGGCACGGAGTCACATCCGTGGTGCTCGGGAACTGCGGCGTCACCTTCGCACCGGTGCGCAAGGGTCAGGAGCGCTGGCTCGCGGAGTTGATGGAGTCGGTCGAGGACATCCCCGCCGATTCGATCCTCGACGGGCTCTCGTGGGACTGGGAGACCTACGGCGATTATCTCGCGACCATCGACGCCCTCCCCAAGGGCGTCAACGTCGGGGGCATGGTCGGACACTGCGCGGTTCGCCACTACGCGATGGGTGAGCGGAGCCTGGACGAGACGCCCGCGACCGACGACGACATCGCGGCGATGTGCGATCTCGTGGACGAAGCGATGGGCGCGGGTGCGCTCGGTTTCTCCACCTCGCGCACACTGTTGCACCGCGTGCCGGACGGTCGTCCCGTACCGGGCACGTGGGCCGATGAACGCGAGCTGCTCGCGATCGCCGACATCCTCGGACGCCGCGGTCACGGTGTGTACGAGGTCGCGCCGCGCTTCGAGCGACCGGGCGTGAATTACGAAGGCACGCGCGCCGAGGTGCACTGGATGGCGGAGATCAATCGCCGCACCGGACGCCCGGTGACATTCGGGCTTGCGCAGAGCAATGCCGGACCCGAGCTGTTCCGCAAGATCCTCGAGCTCGTGGACGAAGAAGGGGACCTCGGTGGAGCGCTCCGCCCGCAGACCACGGCCCGCGGCATCGGCTTACTGTTCGGTCTCTCGCACCGCACGTTCTTCGACCGGTCGCCGGCGTGGGCGACGCTGCAACCGCTGCCGCTCGACGCGCGCCTGGACGCCTTGCGCGACGACGTCCGGCGCGCCGAGCTCGTGCAGGCGGCCGACGACGGAAACACCCCGCCCCTCGATTGGAACGGTGTGTACGTGCTGACGCCCGACGCCGTCGACTACTCCGCCGATCCCGACACGTCGCTCGCCGCGCACGCCCAACGCCACGATGAGACGATCGCGGAGGCCTTCGTGCGCATCTCGCTCGAAACCGACGGCCGGGCGCTGTTCAACTACCCGTTCCTCAACCAGCGGATGGACGCCGTCGAGGAGCTCCTCGACCACCCCCGCATGGCGATCGGCCTGGGCGACTCGGGCGCGCATGTCGGTCTGATCATGGACGCCTCCCTTCCCACGTGGTTTCTCCTGCACTGGGTCCGAGACCTCCGCAAGTACACCATCGAGGACGCCATCCGCCGCATGACCTCCGACACCGCACAACTGTTCGGGATCGCCGACCGGGGCGTGCTGCAGCCGGGCGCGTTTGCCGACGTCAACGTCCTCGACCTCGACGCGCTCGCACTACATCTTCCGGAGTTCGTGCACGACTTCCCGTCCGGAGCCGGTCGCTACGTCCAACGCGCCGCCGGATATCGCACGACGATTGTGAACGGCGCGGTGTTCGTCGACGGCGGCGATGTCACAGGCGCGCACGCCGGACATACGTTGCGGTCCTCGCCGATGGCGAAGATCTGACGCAGCCGACCGCTAACATCGGCAGCTGATTCCTAGGCCGTTTCGCGCAGTGGTGGGTGGGAAAAAAGAATTGACGCCTCGGCCGCCTCGAACACCGCTCGGCCCGTGACGACGCCCTCGACCGAGACCCGTCCCACCACGCTCCGGTACCTGCCCGGGCTCGACGGGCTGCGCGCGATCTCGGTGCTCGCGGTAGTGGTCTTCCACCACTATCTCATCGGTGGCCACGAGGTCGGCTGGGCGCCGGGCGGCTTCCTCGGGGTCGAGGTGTTCTTCGTCGTCAGCGGATACCTGATCACGTCATTGCTGCTCAGTGAGAGGCGCGAGACGGGGCGCGTCTCGTTGCGCCGGTTCTACGTGCGCCGGGCGCGCCGTCTGCTGCCCGCGCTGTTCACGCTGCTCGCGGTCGTCATCGCGTACTCGCTGCTCTTCCTGCCGGACGCGATCGGGACCCTCCGCTCCGACGCGCTCGCGGCGCTGACGTACACGAGCAACTGGTGGCAGATGATCGCCCACCGCTCGTACATCGCCGAGGCAGGCCGGCCCGAGCTGCTGAAGCACCTGTGGTCACTTGCGATCGAGGAGCAGTACTACCTCGCGTGGCCGTTCCTGTTGATGCTCGGGCTCCGCAAGCTCGGACGCCGCCGCATGCTCGCGACGATGGTCGGCACCGCGTTGATGTCGACGCTGCTCCTCGCGTTGTTGGCGAACGGCGGCGTCGACAGCGCGTACTACCCCACCTATACCCGCCTCTCCGGACTCCTGCTCGGTTCCGCGTTCGCGTTCTCGTTCGCGCCGTACCGGATCCGGGGTCTCCCCGGACGCGGTGCGCGCGTCGCGCTCGACATCGCGGGCGCCATCGGTCTCGTCGTCCTACTGGGCTCGTTCGGACTCCTGCACTTCTTCGGAATCAACGGGTTCACGTTCCCGACCTCGTCGAGCGACAACCTCGCGGTCTTCCGCGGCGGATTCCTGCTCGTCGACATCGCCACGTTGCTCGTCATCGCGGCCGCGGTGCATCCGGTCTCCGACGTCGGCCGCGCCCTCGGCTGGAAACCGCTGCAGTGGATCGGTCTCCGGTCCTACAGCCTGTATCTCTGGCACTATCCGATCTTCTGCATCACGCGGCCGGGCCTCGACATCCACCGGGTCGGCATCGGGTTCCTGTCATTTCGCTTCGCGGGTTGGCCGGTGTTCGCGGTCAGGATCGCGCTTTCGTTCGCGGCCGCCGAGCTCTCCTTTCGATTCGTCGAGACCCCCATCCGCAAAGGCGCGATCGGCCGGTATCGCGAGGTCGTGCGGGAGGCGGTCGGAAAGCGCCGCCAACGTCTCGTCCGGCGCGGCGCCGTGATTGGCAGTTCGCTCACGCTGCTCGCGCTGATGCTCGGGACGGGGCTCGCCACCGCGCAACCGCAGGCGTCGAGCGTTCCCGGCGTCAACCCGTCCGGTCCCGACAACGGTGCGAAGATCGATCCGGCCGCGCTCCGAACGTTGCAGAACACGCCGACCACGTCGACGACGCGCCGCACGACGCCGACCACGAAGAAAGGTTCGAAGCCCGGCTCGAGCTCGACGTCGA
>JAUZEI010000002.1 GCA_030839105.1 Actinomycetota bacterium | reverse complement strand
TGGACCGCGCGGATCCGCTCGGTCCGTCGAACGGACCGACGACCCGGGTAAACACAATGCGCTTGCCGTCCGGCGTCCAGCTCGGGAGGTCGTCCACGGCGCACGGACCGGTGCAACCGAGATCGAGCACTCTTACCGTGCCGCCCCGTGCGGGCACGACCGCGAGCAACTGTGTGTCGTTCGCGAGTTGGCGCTGTTCGAACACGACCCGTGTCCCGTCGGGCGAGAAGACGGGATCGAAGTGACCGACGCCCGTCGGGGCAGTGGTGACATCGCGCATACGGGTCCCGTCCGGCAAGGCGGACACCAGGTGCGCCGCGCTGAAGTCGGCGTTGAACTGGTTCCAGATGATTCGGCCACCGCGCGCGTCGTCGGAGTCGTGCGGATGACGGGAGCCGTGACCGTGGTGGGACTCGTGCGCGTCGGTCGCGACCGCCGGGCCGGCACCGACACCCACGAAACCCGCGAGCGCGATCGCGACCGCGAGCAGTTGGATCGTCACTCGTCGCCGCGCACGCGTGCATCGAGCGCGACGTCCTGCATGCAGTGGAACCTTCCGCATCTGACCCTCCCCGCGTTGGGTCGTGACGACGGCCTTCGCCGTCCCGCGTCCTTGATATTGGTTCTTCGGCGGACAACACTCAAGAGCCCCGGTGAGGGGCGCGCGTCCTATCCGTACCGCAGGCTGAATCGCGCCTAGCGGCGGCGGCGCTTGGCGAACGCGACGATGGTGTGGAACTCGTCGTCGGTCAAGGGGAGCACGGACAGGCGATTTCCTTTCGCCAGGAGGCGACAGTTCACGAGCCCGGGGAGCGTGCGCAGCTCGTGCAGCGAGACGAACGGCAGCTCGCGTACGGGTGCAACGGTCACCCAGTCCCAACGGGGATCTTCGGGCTTACTCGCGGGGTCGAAGTACTTGGTGTCCGGATCGAACTGCGTCGGATCGGGCTCGGCGGTCTTCACGATCTTGCAGATGCCGGCGACGCCCGGTGGTTTTGCATTCGAGTGGTAGAAGATCGCCTGCTCGCCCCGCCGCATCTCGCGCAAGAAGTTGCGCGCCTGATAGCTGCGGATCCCGTCCCAACCTTCTCGACCGGCGCGCACGAGGTCTTCGTAGGAGAAGACGTCCGGTTCGGATTTGAGTAGCCACCGCGCCATGGCCCGACGTTACGCGGCGTGGTGGGTTCGTGACAGCCGCCGGACCCGCGGTCACGACTGACCGCGCAAGCGTCGCGATCTCGCGACGACGTCCGGCTACCAGAAGTTGTAGAGGCTGCGGGCGTTGAGCTCGCCGATCCGGCGCGCGTCTTCGTCGGGGATGTCGTGCACCGCATCGGCGAGGACCTTGCGGCTGTCGGGCCAGTTGGAGTCGTTGTGCGGGAAGTCGCACTCCCACATCAGCTTGTCGAGCCCGATGAGGTGCCGGTTGATCACCGCGTAGCGGTCGGCGACCATGCACACCCAGAAGTGTTGCTCGAACACCTCGGACGGCAAGCGGCTGCAGTTGACGCCTTCGTACCGACTGCGCTGCCAGGTGTAGTCGAGGCGCTCGAGCACGTACGGCACCCAACCCGCGCCACCTTCGGACAGCGCGATCTTGCAGTTGGGATGGGGCTCGAGCGCTCCCGAGAAAATGAGATCGCCGAGTGCGCTCATGGAGTTGATGCCGCACAGTGCGATGCCGACCGAAGGGGTCGTCTCGGGTGACGGCGACAGCAGTCCCGACGATGTTCCGATGTGCATCGACAACGGCAGGCCCGTGTCGGCCGCCGCCGCGAACACCGGGTCCCAGTGACCCGTGGGAAACGACGGCAGACCTATCGGATAGGGGTTCTCGACGAAGATGATCCCCTTCGAGCCCTTCGCCGCGCACCGCTCGATCTCGCGCGTCGCGAGCCGGGTGTCCCACAACGGGATGAGTGTCTGGGGAATGAACCGATCCGGATACGTCGCGCACCACTCGTCGAGCATCCAGTCGTTCCATGCCTGCAGGCACGCGAGCGCGAGATCCTTGTCGTCGGCCTCGAGGAAGCGGTTGCCGCCGAAGCGAGGGAACGTCGGGAACAGCAGCTCGGCCCACACGCCGTCTTCGTCCATGGCGCGCACGCGCTCGTGGATGTCGTATGCGGCGGGGATCATGTCGTCGTAGTGCCGCGCGAACAGGTCGTCGCCCGTGCCGTCTTCACCGCTGCGGAACCGGCGCGTGTGCACGTTTCCCTGGAAGAGGAGTGGATAGAAGCGGTTCTCCCACTCCCAACCCTGCACCCCGGGTGAGGGCTCGACGATGCGCGGCGCCCGATCGCGATAGCGGGGCGCGATGTGATCGACGAAGACCCCGGGCGGTTCGATCACGTGGTCGTCGACGGAGATGAGCTTCGTGTCCTCGGTGAGCACGCGGTCAGTCTAAATCGGGGTCGCCGCGGCCTCCTGGGGCGGCCTTCTGTCACACGGGCGACTCGGCGCTCAGGCCGCTCTCACGTCGCGGGGCGAGGATGACGAAGAACAGAGGACCGATCAGAAAGAAACCCGATGTCGCTGCCTGGCCCGATGGACGTCCTGCCAAACGGAGTGGAGCTCCGTCGTTGCGCGGCGGGCACGTCCTCGGCCCGGAGCCGGGTGGTGGGGGATCAGGCGATGCTCGTCGCCGCCGGTGGCGAAGCTCACGGCGCGGGGCATGTCTCGATCTCGAAGCTGCGGGTGCTGAAGATGGTCGGGCGCCGTTCGCTCCCGGCGCTCGTGGAGGCGACGATCATCCCCTCCATCTTGTTCTATGTCTTCCTCGTGAGCGTGGGTCCGTTCGCCGCGATGTGCGCAACGCTCGCCTGGTCGTACGGCGCGGTCCTGCGGCGGATGCTCAGCGGGCAGCGCATCCCGGGCGTGCTCCAACTTTCGGTCGCAGGCCTCACTGTGCGGACGATCGTCGGACTCGTGAGCGGGACGTTCATGTACTTCCTGCAGCCGGTCGCGACCACCCTCGCCCTCGCGCTCGTGTTTTTGGCCTCGTTGCGGTTCGGTCAACCCATGATCGCCCGGATGGCGTCCGATTTCTGCCCGCTGGAGTCGGGGATCAGCGGGCGCCCGGCGGTCATTCGACTGTTCAGCGGCCTGACGCTGATGTGGGCCGGCGTGCATCTCCTGTCGGCGGGTACCACCTTCGCGATGCTCGTGAGCCTGCCGACCACGACCTTCGTTGCGTTGAAGTCGTTCGTGAGCCTCGCCATCACGATCAGCGCGGTGCTCCTCACGGTGTCTTGGGCCATGCGGACGGCGCGGTCCGAGAACCTCGTCTTCGCGGCAGTCCGAGCGTCTCCGTCGGAGAACTGAGCGCGTGCCCGCGACAAACCGCGCTGACAAGTGGGCGCGCTGAGTGGTGGGTGACCGGCGCGGAGTGACTCGCGTTCACGCGCGTCTTCCGCGTTCGTACCAAGTGTGCGCATCGTGCCGCTCGTTCGGATAGTCCATCCGTTCGTAAGCCCCGCTCGCTCTCGGTATCCGATAGACACGGTGCGGACCGAGTCAGCGCGCGGCCGGTAGGGGCCGCGTCGAGTCGGGGGAGGAGGCAACGGTGGGGCGGAGAAGACGCGAACTCGCCGAATTGGAAGTCCTGGCGCGCCGCGTGTGGGGCGACGGGTACTACGAGCAGTACCGGCGCGCGAGGAGATCTCGATGGTCGCGGGTGCGAGCGGCCGTCGGTATCGGGGTCGGTGTCCCGATGTTGTTGACCGCGTCGTTGTTGTCGTTGTTCGTAACCGCCGCTTCCGCTCACAACAGCACGATCAACATCTCGTGCCCCCGCGTCGAGTTCGTATACACCGACTTTCCGGTGATGACCGCCGCAACATCGCACGAGACAGTGTCGATCGACGGGGACGAGGTCGCGCAACGCGACTTCACCTTCGTCGGACCGACGGGCTCCGACACCATCGCGATATCAGTTCCGTCGGGGACGCACACGGTCGAGGCGACTGCCGCGTGGACGTTCGACGGCGCGCCGCGAGGCAGCGCTTCCGATCGTCAGGAGCTGTCGGAGTGTTCGTCGACGTCGACGACGACCGCGCCGGAGCACACCACGACGACGATAGGAAGCGAGACGTCGACGTCGGTCGAGAGGACGTCGACTACCTCGACCAGCAGGCCCGGCGAGACCACGACCACCTCACCGAAGACCACGACCACCATCGAAACGTCGACCAGCACGTCTCCGAGCAGTACGACGACGACCACTGAGCAGGGCACGACGACGACGAAGAGCACGACGTCGACGTCGCCGCCGGTGCATCCGCAGGGATCGACGACGACGACCTCTCCGGTACATCCGAACGGATCGACGGTTCCGCCCCAGGCGACGACGACCATGAGCCCCCCGAGCGGCAACCTCCCCTTTACGGGTTCGGGGCGTAATTCGCTCGTCGGCGGTCTGTTCGCCGTCGGTGTCGGACTCTTGGCGCTCGGACTGACCTCGCTGCGCAGAACCGGAGCCGAAACCGACAGCTAGCCGCGTGCGGTGTGCCGGCGCCCCGTCGTGGGCGCCGGCGAAGATCCTGGCCGTTCAGTCGGGCGCCAGCAGCGCCGCGGCCATGGCGTCCGCGATGAAGCGGCCGTGGCGCGCCGGCGTCCAGCCCCGGCGCATCACCATCAGCTCGTAGAGCTCCGGCGCGCTGTAGGTCCAGAGGATGTCGGCGGCCTGGGCGACAGTGACGCCCGTCCGCAGGTGACCGCCGTCGCGCAGCCGGCGCGCGTTGTCGGTCATGCGGCGCAGGCGATCGGCGTCCATCTCTTCGAGCAGCGACTCGACTTCGGGATCGGTCGCGGCTGCCGAACGGATGAGCAAGAGGATGGGCGCGACTCGCGGCGCCACTTCCGCCGCCAGCCGACCCCAGCCCTCGATGATCTCGCGGCCCGACCGCGAGCCCGCGTGGAGTTCGTCGGATCTCTCCTCGGCCGGCACGGGCCCGACGCCGCGCAGCGCTCGTGCGCGAATTGCACGCACCAGGCCGGGTTTTCCGCCGAACGACTTGTAGATCGTGTCGGGCGACACGCCCGCGTCCTCGGCGATGGAACCGATCGTGGTGGTGCTGTAGCCGTCGCGGACAAAGCGTCGAAGGGCCACGTCGGTGATCCGGTCGCGGTTGCGCAGCGCAAGCTCGCGCCGCTGGCGGGCGTCGTAAGGCCGCTTGGCCTTGACGGCCGGAGTTCGGCGCTCCATAGTGATATTGATTCTAGTCGACTGGACCAGAATCTACGAGGACTTGGAGCGCGCATGGACGGAATGCAGGCCGACGCACCTCGGGCGTTGGTCGAACGACTGGTACGCGCCACGAACGACCACGACATCGACGCCCTGGTCGCATGCTTTGCGAAGCACTACGTGAACGCGACTCCGGCGCATCCGGACCGTGACTTCGTAGGCAATGATCAGGTCCGTAGGAATTGGGAACAGATCTTTGCGTTCGTTCCCGACGTCCGGGCCGAGGTGGTCCGCCTTTCCGTCGACGGTGATACCGCGTGGACGGAATGGGAGATGACCGGGACCCGTCGCGACGGAACCCCGCATTGCATGCGCGGCGTCATCTTGTTCGGCGTTCGCGACGGCGTCGCCCAGTGGGCGCGCTTCTATCTCGAACCCCTCGACGAAGGCGGGACGACCGTGGATGCGGCAGTGCGCGAGCAGGTGGTGCGCAAATGATCCTCGTCGCGGGCGGCACGGGCCGGCTCGGAACGATCGTCGTGTCCCACCTCGTTGCCGGCGGTCACGAAGTGCGCGTGTTCACCCGCGACCCCGAACGGGCGCGGCACCTGAACGAAGGTCCCCTCGAGATCGCTCGGGGCGACGTGCGCGACCGGCGCAGCATCGAGTCGGCGATGAACGGTGTCACCACTGTCGTCTCGGCGGTACAAGGCTTCGCCGGGCCGGGGCGTGTCACGCCGGAGTCGGTCGACCGCGACGGCAATGCGAATCTCGTCGATGCCGCCGGACGGGCGGGCGCCGACGTCGTGATGATGTCGATCGTCGGCGCCTCGGATGACAGTCCCATGGAACTGTTCCGAGCCAAGCATGCCGCCGAACACCACCTGCGGGCCGGTGACGCACCGTGGACCATCGTCCGTGCGACTGCGTTCGTCGAGCTCTGGGCCGAGATACTCGGGAAGGCGCCGGTCTTCGGTCGCGGTGACAACCCGATCAACTTCGTGTCCGTCCGAGATGTGGCCGCCGTCGTCGAACGCGCCGTCGACCGGCCGGAACTGCGAGGCCGAATTCTCGAAGTCGGCGGCCCCGCCAATGTGACCTTCAATGAACTTGCCGCGCTGGTGCAAGAGGTTCGAGGCACCCGCCGCAAACTGCACCACGTTCCGCGTTGGCTGTTGCGAGCGTTGGCTCCCGTGGCGCGCCAACCCCGTGCCGCGCTGGCGATGGACACGGTCGACATGACGTTCGATGCCGCGTCCCGACGCGCTCTCATCGCCGACGTCCCGATGACCGCCCTCCGCTCCGCACTCTCGGATGCGGTCGTGCACGCACGACCGCACTCATAGAGCCCGAAAGCACTGATACGGAAGGCGGAGAGCGGAAAGCAGAAGGGCGATCCTCGTGGATCGCGAAATGAGTCGGGGTTACGGTTGCGCCGTGCTGTTTCGTATCCTGGGCCGCGTCGCCGCGGTTGATGACGACGGAAGACTGGTCGTCGTCGGGGCGCGTCGGCAGCGAGCGCTCCTCGCGCGCTTGATCCTCGACGCGAATCGCGTGGTCGGTTCCTCGCTTCTGGTGGACTCGGTGTGGGGTTCCGCAATGCCGGTCCATCCGGAGGCGGCATTGCAGGTGGTCGTCTCGCGATTGCGGACCGGTTTGGGTTCGTGCGGTCGGCGAATCCTTGCCGACGCGTCCGGCTATCGCCTCGAGGCCGGGCCCGAGGAGATCGACGTCCTGTGGGCCGAGTCGCTCTTGCGAGATGGACGCCTCGCGCTCGCGAGCAATGAAGGCGCACGGGCCGCGGATCTCTTCGATCAGGCACTCTCATTGTGGGACGGCGACGCGCTCCAGGGTTTGGAGGAGTTCTCATTCTCAGTGGAAGCTGCGCACCGGATACATCAGCTCCGTGTGACCCTGGTCGAGGCTCGCAACGACGCCTATCTGATGGACGGCCGTCATATCGAGATACTCGTCGACATCGACTCTTGGGTCGCTGACGAACCGTTGCGTGAGCATCTGCGCGCGCAACAGATTGCCGCTCTGTACCGCGCCGGCCGCCAAGCCGATGCGATGCGCGCGTGTGAGTCCCTACGCAAGGCGCTGCGGGACGAAGTCGGGTTGAATCCGTCGGCCGAGATACAACAACTGGAACGGCGCGTCCTCAACCAGGACCCCAGTCTGGTCGCGACCGACGGCGGATTCATGACTGCGCTTCCGGCCTGGACGTCGGAGTTGTTGGCGTACGTCGGCCGCGAAGCGCAGTTCGAGGAGATTTTGAAATGCTTCGCGGAGGCGGTCGAGGGATCTGTCCGCCTGGTGCTCGTCGACGGCGCCCCGGGCGTCGGCAAGTCGCGCTTTCTCCTGCAGACCGCACGCCTGCTTTCACGCGACGCGATCGTTCTCCCGATCCACGTCCACGACGTGTTCAGTCCCGCGCTCCACGCGGTGGCTCGCGTCATCGCCGAGGCCACACTGTCGTTGTCCGACGGTGAGCTCGCGGCCGTCGCCGAGACCCTGGGCACAGCACCGGACCAGGCCTCCGGAATCCGCGACGTCGCGTCCGCGCTCGTCGCGGGCGAGTCAACCGCGCGGCTCGTGCGCGACGAGCTCATCCTCCGAGAAGCGGCGCGCTGGATCGCCGCGCTTTCGATGAAGGCACCCGTCGTCGTCATCGTCGACGACCTCGACACCGCGAGTCCGGCGGTTCTCCACGTGATCGCTCAACTTGCTTCGTTGTCGATGCCCGAGCGGGTTCTCGTGGTCGGCAGCCTCCGCAGCCGAGTGGAGTGGACGTCACCACATCTGGCTCGGGTCACGGCGGCGCTCGAGACGTCGGGTTGCGTGGCCCGGGTCGAGCTGCCCCCCTTGTCGGAGCAGGACATCGACGAACTGCTCACCCGCATGCGTGTCGCGCCGCGCGCCGCGCTCGTCGGTCGACTGGAGGAGCTGACCGGCGGTAACGCCTTGCTGCTCGCGGAGTTGCTCAGCACGGGACCTCCCGAGCGAGTCGTGAACGACTGGTCGTCGCCACCGCGGGTCCGCGACCTCGTGCGCAAGCGAACTGCGGAGCTGGGTCGGCCGACCGCGGAGATCCTCAAGCACGCGTCGTTGTTCCTCCACGACTTCACGGTCGAGCTGCTCGCCGAGTCCGCGGGTACCACGATCGGAACGACCGCGACGCTTGTCGATCGAGCCGTCGACGCACACGTCTTGCAACCGAGCACCATCCACTCGTACCGGTTCGCGCACCAACTGTTCGGGCAAGCGCTCGCCGCCGATCTCTCCGCTGAACAACGCGCCGCCGGCCATCGTCGAATTGCGTGCGCGCTCGAACGTCGAGGCTCGCCCGCGGCCCTGCTTGCCGCACATTGGAGCGCGGCGTCGGGCGCCGACGCGCCGGAGAAGGTCCTCGAGTACGCACAAACCGCCGGCCGTGAGTGTCTGAGGATTCTCGAATCGGCCGCCGCGGTGAGATGGTTCGAGCTGGCGCTGCAGTACGTGCGCGACCCGGCCGATCGCGGTCCCCTCCTCGCGGAACTGGCGCAGGCCCAGCAGTTCGCCGGCGATCCACGCTGCATCGAAACGCTGCAAGAGGCGGTTCGCGTCGCTCTGATCGCCGACGACGACGAGCTGACGCTGCACATCATTCGGGCGACCACCCCCGGCTGGTCGACACTTCCGGGGGTCACCGGGGGCGACACGCAGCGCCTGCTCACGCGCGCCTTGGAGGTTGTCGACGACAGCGCGACGCGCAGCCGCATCCTCGCCCGCCTCGCGGTCGATCTGAGCCTGGACGATCCGCTTGCGGCGGAACGCACGGCGGACGAAGCGGTCGCGCTCGCGCGCGAGAGCAACGACCGCACGGCGCTCCTCGAGTCGTTGATGCGCAGGGCATCGTTCTCGCTCACTCCGCACAGTCTCACGGCCCGTCGCCTCGCGCTGCGAGAGATCCTCGAGTTGAGCTCGCGGTCCACCGACGTCGTGACGCGTTATTTCGCCCTGAGTGCCAGCGTCGTCGCCGCGATTCAGGCGGCGGATCTGCTGGAAGCCGAAAGCTCGAGCACCGAGGCCGACGCGATCGCCGTGCACTACGACCTCTCGCCGCTCGAGTGGAGTGTCATGACACGCCGGGCATGGCGCGCCGGCCTCGCGGGTCGGCTCGACAACGCCGAACAGCTGATCCTCGACGCGTCGAACTTCGGCAATGAGCACGGGGTGACGCACGCGTCCGAGGCCGCGCAGCTGCAACGCGTGACCCTGCGTTGGCAGCAGAACCGCATCGGTGAGGTGCTCCCGGTAGCCCGAGCGGCCCACTCCGACTACGCGCAACGCTCCCCCGGAATCACGACGATCCTCATCCGGTCACTCGCGGAACATGCACGCGGTCATGACTAAGAGCGCGCGCTTCTGTCGCATCTGGCCGACGACGGATTCGTGCGACTACCGATGGGAACGTTCTGGTCCACCGCGCTCATCGTGGCGGCGGAAGCCGCATGCATCGTCGGGCTGCCCGATGTCAGCAGCACTATTCGAGATCTACTCCTGCCCTTCGTCGACCAGGTCGCCTTCACCGGCCTGTGGGTCACGGCGCCGATCGCCTACGGCGTCGCCGTCGCGTGCGCAGGTTGTGACGACCGTCGGGCACCGAAGTTCTTCCGGCACGCCGCCGACATCGCGGACCGCATCCAGGCGCCGGTGCTCGTCGCCCGCGCACTCGAGCACTCGCATGCGAATCGGCGCTGAACGCACGGTTGTCGAGTTCGCGTTTCGAAGTCCCCGTTTTCGAAGTCCGCGTTTCGAAGTCCGCGCGTCACGCCGGCGTGTCGAGGAGGTGGCGACGAGGCGGGCATCCTGCAACGATGCGGAGATGGCGAAACACGAGGTCAAGCTGAGGTTGAATCAAGGAATCACGATCGAGAACGTCGATGTGACATTCCCGGTGTGGAGCGACGAAGAGTTCCTCGGCCGCCTGCGGGTGAGCAAGGGATCGGTCGATTGGCAACCCGCGCACGGACAGATGGTGTACCGGCTCGGCTGGGAGAAATTCGCCGACATGATGGTCGACAACGGCCGCAAGGTGACCGCGACCCGTTAGTAGATCTTCACTGACTCGACCCGAGGTCGTATCGGATCCACTGACCGTCGCCGGTGGCGGACCAACGGGTTGCAAGGCTGCCATCCGTCGTGTTGGTCGCCGGGAGACCGTCGGTTGCGCCGGCGACCACTCCGATCACCGGGAGAGGTGCGACGGGCGGCGCGAACCAGCGCAGTCGAAGTAACGCCTCGACGAAGAAGTAGTCGCCGTAAATCAGCCCCGTGTCGTAGTCGTTGTTCTC